>CAUZQN010000375.1:0-4133 GCA_963581605.1 uncultured Binatia bacterium (SeqCode) | reverse complement strand
AGAGTGGGGACCTGGCAGTGGTTGCGCGCCGGGCGGAAGCGCTGGGATTTGATTCATTGTGGATTCCGGAACATCCGGTCATCCCAGTGGGCCATCAGACGCCGTTTCCCGGTGCAGCTGATGGGGGGTTACCCGACCACTATAACCGTTGGGCCGACCCGTTTATTGCGTTGACTGTGGCTGCCGGAGTGACGAATCGAATCAAGCTTGGCACGGGGATTTGTCTCCTCCCGGAACGTGATCCGATCGTCACCGCCAAGGTGATTGCCAGCCTCGATCTGTACTCAAACGGCCGGGTGATCTTGGGCGTTGGCGGTGGCTGGCTGCGTGAAGAAATTGAGATTATGGGAATCCCTTTTCGTTTGCGCTGGAAACGCCTGCGTGAGACGGTCGAGGCCATGCGTCTGCTGTGGACACAGACGGAAGCCAGCTATGAGGGAGAATTGATCCAGTTTCCTGCCGTGCGTTGTGAACCCAAGCCGGTGCAAAAAAATGGGCCGCCAGTATTGCTCGGCGCGCATGGGCGGAGAGCGATTGAACGCGTTGCGCGGTCGTACGACGGCTGGTTTCCGTTGGCGCAGAGTCCGCAGGCGTTAGGCGCTGAGATCGCAGCGTTGAGAAAGCTGGTGAAAGAAGCCGGCCGTGATTCTGACAGGGTGCCGGTGACTCCGATTGTGGATCCGGAAAATGGCAATCTCTCGGCGGACACACTCCAGCAGTATCAAGCCGTCGGTGTGAGCGGGGTGGTGGTCTTCAATCAAAAGATGGGAACCGAGATTTCTGACGGCAAAGCGCATGAATGGCTGGATCGGGTCGCCCCTATTGTTGAGCGTGCGCACGGGGTGTGATTATCCGATTGACTTGTAGGGGCGAAGCATTTCTCTATTAACGAGGAAGGAATTATGACCTTGGAACAGGAATGCTTCGCCCCTACGGGGCCAGCAATTCATCTACGTCCGCACACGGTAAATCAAACGCTCCGGCAACACCGGGATGGACGACCTGACCGTTCATGGTGTTTAGGCCACGTTGCAGGCTAGGGTTGTCGTGCAAGGCGTGCAGGCCTTTATCTGCAAGTTCCAATGCATATGACAAGGTGACATTGGTCAGCGCATAGGTCGAGGTATGTGGCACGATGGCGGGCATATTGGTGACGCAATAATGCACCACGTCTTCTGCACGGTAGATCGGATCGTGGTGTGTTGTTGGCCGTGAGGTTTCGGCGCTGCCGCCTTGATCTATCGAAATATCAACAAAGGCTGCGCCCGCGCGCATATTCTGAAATAAGCTCTGGGTCAGCAGTTTTGGCGTGCGAGCACCAGGAACCAACACCGAGCTGATGACGAGATCGGCAGCGGTTACTTCTTCCTCAATATTGGCCCGGTTCGACATGACGGTTGTCACATGTCCACCCAGAATGTCATGCACGTAGCGCAAGCGGGCAGGATTTACATCGAGGATGCTGACATAGGCGCCCATGCCCACGGCCACCTGACACGCACTTGTACCAGAAATGCCTGCCCCCAGAATCACCACGTGACCCGGCTTGACCCCAGCCGTGCCACTGAGTAACACCCCCCGACCGCCATTCTGGGCTTGCAGACTCCACGCGCCGACTTGAATGGCCAAGCGTCCTGCCACCTCACTCATAGGTGCAAGCAGCGGTAATGAGCCGTCATCCAGCTGAATAGTCTCATAGCCCAACGCGGTGACCTGATTTTCCAGCAGGGCGTGCGTGAGCTGTTCTTCCGCTGCCAGATGGAGGTAGGTAAACAGGAGTAAGCCTGAACGCAGGAAAGCATATTCAGCCGGCAGAGGCTCTTTGACTTTGAGGATGAGATCCGCTTGTTGCCAGACTTCTCGGGCTGAGTCCTGGATGTGGGCTCCGGCCGCTCTATACTGGTCGTCCGGAAGGCTACTCCCGACGCCAGCGTGTGTTTCAACCACAACCTGGTGGCCGTGGGCGACTAGGGCGGCGGCGCCACTCGGCGTGATAGCGACCCGCGTCTCTTCAACTTTGATTTCCTTGGGAATACCGATCACCATGAGTGATCTCCTCCAGTTGCTTTACAGCAGGGAAGTCCTTCACGTATAAGAGAAGTCCTGCGCATATCTTGAGTGTAATATGGGGACGGTACTTGATGGAAAGCGGTTTGCCCAGACCCTACGCGGTGGTCTGAAGGATCATATTGCGCACATCCGCCAACGGCCGGGGCTGCAAGCATGGCAGCCCGGACTGGCGACTATCTTGATTGGCGATGACCCTGCCTCGCGTGTCTATGTCGGCATGAAAGAAAAAGCCTGCCGAGAGATAGGCATCGCTTCGTTTGGCCACCATCTGCCTGCAACCATCTCGGCTGACAAGGTTTTCGGCCTGATAGCCGAGCTCAATACGCGGCCTGAGGTGCAGGGCATTCTCCTCCAACTCCCGCTGCCGGACCATCTGAACGCTGAGGCTCTGCTTGAAGCGATCACTCCTGAGAAAGACGTTGACGGACTCCATCCCGTCAACCAAGGCCGCTTGCTGCTGGGACAGGACGGCCCGCGACCGTGTACACCGCTCGGGGTGATGCATCTTATCGACCAAAGCGGAATGGATATCGCAGGCAAGCGTGCGGTCGTCATTGGTCGCAGCAACTTAGTTGGGAAACCGCTGGCCCTGCTTTTATTAGAGCGGCACGCCACGGTGACCACCTGTCACTCGCATACGGCAAATTTAGCGGACCAGGTCCGTCAGGCCAATATTGTAGTGGCGGCGATGGGCCAGCCTGAAGCGATTAAGGGTACATGGATTAAAGATGGTGCCATTGTTATTGACGTTGGCATTACTCGTGTCGCGGACGGATCGCTCAGGGGCGATGTTGAGTTTGCCGCAGCCAAAGAACGTGCCGCGTATATTTCTCCTGTTCCTGGCGGGGTAGGACCGCTGACGGTTGCGATGTTGCTCGCAAACACAGTCAAGGCGGCTGAAAAACAGATGAATCTCTAACCTATGCCCAAACATACTCCGCTGTATAACGCCCATCGTGCCCTGGGGGCGCGCATGATCGCATTCGGTGGCTGGCAGATGCCCGTGCACTACTCCGGCATTCTGGCCGAACACCGGGCGGTGCGCGCTCGGGTCGGGCTGTTTGATTTAAGCCATATGGGAGAGATCGAAATCGGCGGCCCTCGGGCGCTTGAGGTTTGCCAAGAGCTTTTCGTGACCGATGTGGCGCGCGTCCAGATTGCTCAGGCCCAGTACACGCTGATGTGTTTTCCCCACGGCGGGATCGTTGATGATGTCATTGTCTATCGCCTTGCTGAGGATCTATATTTCCTGTGTGTCAATGCCGCAAATACCGATACGGACTATGACTGGATCGTCGAGTACAATTGTGGCCGAGCTGAGATCATCAACCGCAGCGACGCCTACGCGCTCATCGCCCTGCAAGGCCCACAGTCACAAGCAGTCTTGTGTAAGCTTACGGCTCTGGACCTGACTCAGATTCGTCGCTATCGGTCAGCGAGAGGAGTAATTGCAGGAGTATCCAGTCTCATAGCCCGAACTGGATATACCGGAGAGGACGGATTTGAGTTGTTCATCCCGGCCGATCAAGCCGAACATGTCTGGAATGCCTGTTGGGAAGCAGGCCAGGAAGCACAGCTTATGCCGATTGGATTAGGCGCGCGAGATACGCTCCGGCTTGAAGCTGGCTATCTCTTTTACGGCAATGATATTGATGCTGAAACAACACCGCTAGAGGCTGGCCTACAACGTTTGGTCCGTTTTGAGGGCGAACCCTCTCTGGGCAGCCCCTTCCAGGGCAGCCCCTTCCTGGGTCGCGAGGCCTTGCGCAAGCAACAGGTTGAGGGGATAAAAAAACAACTGGTTGGGATCAGGATGGCAGGTGCGGGAATCCCCCGCCAGGGGTATACCATTTGGGACGATATGCAGAAGATTGGTGTTGTGACCAGTGGGACGCAATCGCCCATGCTGGGTGTCGGTATTGCCTTAGGCTATGTTCCGCCATTGTGCGCGGACGTCGGGACACAGCTCTCGATTGCAATCCGGAACCGACGTGTCCCGGCCACCGTTGTGGCACGACCATTTTGTCAAGCAGGCAAATAGGCAAAGAGGCAAAGAGGGAGGA
>CAUZQN010000374.1:0-4133 GCA_963581605.1 uncultured Binatia bacterium (SeqCode) | reverse complement strand
GTCTCTTCAGCATTTCCTGCCTGTGGCAAGAGCAGCGAAAATTCGACCGTTTGCCCTTTCCGTGCACCAACAAGCTGCTCTTGAAAACCGGGCAGAAGGGTCTCTTTTCCCACCTCGACCAAACGACTCTTTCCCTCAAGGCCAGGAATGGGCTGGCCTTCTCGTGTCGCGTTATAGTCGAGAGTCACCACATCTCCTGACTCGACACAATACCGATCCGTAATCGGGTGGAGCTGGGCAAGTGAGTCGGCCAGTCTTGCCAAAGACTCGTCAACTTCGCGTTCTTCTACAGACGAAATAACCTTCTCGACCTCCAAACCTTCATAATCGACATTATGAACCTCGGGCTTAATTTCAATCGTCGCCGAGTAACAGAAAGGCTGCCCCGCAACCAATCGTTCCGTAACGATCTGCGGCTTGGTGACAATCGCGAGGTTGTGCTCTTCTAACGCCTGCGTCAGTGATTCCTCAACCAGCGAGGAACTTACCTCTGCCGCAACCTGCTCGCCGAAGTGACGTTCAAGGACGGGTCGCGGTATTCTACCAGCCCGAAATCCTTTCAGTCGAACCTGGTTTTGGTAGGTTCGATATACCTTCTCCAGTCCTGCCTGGACTTGATCGGAAGGAATCTCAAAAACGATTTTCTTCTCGACAGGGCTCAGCGTCTCAATAGAAATTTTCATGCAATCATCGCCTGCTATGAGGATCGTGGTATGGGCAGTTGTTTTCCTTTGAGGGGAACCTGAATGCGAGAGGGGGGACTTGAACCCCCATCCGCTAAAAGCGGACTAGATCCTAAGTCTAGCGCGTCTGCCAATTCCGCCACCCTCGCATCTACCCCAATATAATATAGTGGGCCGCCGGAGATTCGAACTCCGGACCCGCTGATTAAGAGTCAGCTGCTCTGCCAGCTGAGCTAGCGGCCCATCGGGGGACCATACCCGCTATTCTCATGCATGGCAACGGGAGCGACGGCATCAACGCCTAGCGGAAACAATACAGGACTCTCTTGAAAGAGAGGAAAAGAAAGGTGGGTGAAGGGGCTTGAACCCTCGACCCCTGGGACCACAACCCAGTGCTCTGCCAACTGAGCTACACCCACCCTATGCGCCAGAAGGGATTCGAACCCATGACCCACGGCTTAGAAGGCCGTTGCTCTATCCAGCTGAGCTACTGGCGCGCTCAAAGCCGGGGACGTCAGGAGCACGCATTCTCCTTACTCCTCGACATCGTATTCCTATCGGGGCGAGCCGATTTGAACGGCCGACCCCCTGCTCCCAAGGCAGGTGCGCTACCAGGCTGCGCTACGCCCCGACACTGTGGTGTCCATCTCCAAGTAGATGACATTCCGTTTCGATTGCATCACCGTACCATGCCGTTCTAGAGGGCACAATTCCAGGTATTTTATCCCTCTCAGAATATACGGCTCGCCTAACTGCCCAAGAAGAATCGAGTTGAACGATCAGCAAAATCAAAGACGGGAGCCCAATACACACCGAGTATAATGGTCGCGATGCTTAAAATTGCGAGCAACGAACCATTATGAGGATCGAGAGAGACCTCGCCTGCGGTGTCTAGAGGGGCGTCAAAAAACATGGTCTTCACAATGCCTGCGTAGTAGTACAGAGACACCACGCTATTCAGAATTCCAACAACGGCAAGATAGTAAAACTGCCCTTTGATAACAGCCGCGAAGAGGTAAAATTTTCCGATGAATCCGGCCAGTGGGGGGAGACCGGTCAGCGAAAAGAGAAAAATAGCCATCGCTATGGCCGGCAGCGCTCCGCCACGCCACGCCAGCCCCCGAAAGCTGTCCATATCTTCTCGCCCGGTGTTATTCGCCACAACCATCACAACGACGAAGGCACCCAGATTCATCAAATAATAGACGACAATATAAAACAACATCGCCCGCAGCCCTTCATCGCTGAGCACAACGAAACCCATAAGAATATAGCCTGCATGGGCAATACTGGAATAGGCCAGGAGGCGTTTCACATTTTGTTGATTCAAGGCAGCCAGATTCCCGAGCGTCATGGTCACCATGGCGACAATGAGCATAAGCTGCGGCCACTCTACTCCGGGGACGAACTGCCACGCCCCAGCGTCTCCAGTTTGAGAAAGAGCCGGGTAGAAAAACCGCATCAGTAAGGCAAAGCCCGCAGCTTTTGAGCCGACCGAAAGAAACGCTGTTACCGGAATCGGCGCGCCTTGATACACGTCCGGCGCCCACATATGGAAGGGAACAGCTGCGATTTTATAGCCGAATCCAGCCAACATAAGCACGAGGGCAATAAACAAGGTGAGGGGGTCGGGCGTACCTTGCAGTAAGGCAGTGTTGATCTCAGCGTAATCCAGGCTTCCGGTCAAACCAAAGATCCAACTCATGCCGTAGATCATTGTTCCAGATGCCACACCGCCATAAATTAAATACTTGAGCGCCGCTTCACTTGATCGACGGTTATGCCGCAAGTATCCGGTCAGCACGTAGGAGGTCAGACTGACAAATTCTAGGGATAAATAGGCAAGCAGCAAATTCGTGGCTGAGGCCATAAAAAACATCCCCAGCCCACTCGCCAGCAAAATCCCGTAATACTCACCTTGATTCGGTCCGCTAATTTCTTTCGACCCAAGCGACATCCAAACCACCCCGACCATGGACAGGGAAAGAATCACTTTGAAAAAAATGGCAAAACTATCGAGCGCGATCATGCGATGGAAAAGCCAGCCTTCTCCTGCGCCTTGTAACCCTGCGATGAAACGAATGCCAAAAACCGAAATGCCCGAAGTAAAGACCAAAGCGAGGGCAGCTCCAAGAAGCGCAATATTGCCCAGTCGTTCCTTGTCCGAGACAAACAGGTCAGCAATAAAGATGGTGATAATCGCCAGGACGAGAATCCCCTCAGGATAGAGATAGGCCAAACTGTCAATACTGCCCAGGTTCATGGCGTTCTTTCCATACGACTCAAGGCGCTAGCGCAGGGCAACCGCAGTGTCCTGCGTCGCAGCGAGCACGATTTCATTGAGATTCTGCAACGAGACATCCAAAAGATCGAGCACCGCATGCGGGTAAATCCCAAGGAGGATAACAATCGCCCCAAGCGGAACAAGCATACACAATTCTCTGGTATTGATGTCTGAGATATGCATCTCCTCATAATCGTCTCGCGGTTTTCCAAGGAACATTTGCTGGATCGTCCAGAGGAGATAACTTGCAGTGAGAATGACAGTCAGGGCACCAAACAAAGTCGGAATCTTGTACAGATGCCAGGCACCCAGCAGACATAAGATTTCAGAGATAAATGCGGACAGGCCAGGCAGGCCCATTGCCGCAAAAAAGGCCAATCCCACAATCCCGGTATAGATCGGCATAACAGACGCCAGACCGCCAAAACCATCAATCCGGCGGTGATGGGCCCGGTCATAGATGACGCCGACGAGCAAAAAGAGCATGGCCGTAATAGTGCCATGGTTAAACATCTGTAGCACCGCACCATTAATGCCCTGCGAAGTAAACGACGCCATGCCGAGCATCACATAGCCCATATGGCTGATGCTGGAATACGCGACAAGTTTTTTCAGATCCTTGGGTTCGGTGAAGCATTGGGCCAGGGCACAAAAAGCTCCATAGACAATATTCCAGGCGCCTAAAGCGGCTAACAAATACGGGGCAAACTGGAATGTTGCCTCGGGCAGCAGAGGATAATTGACACGCAAAATTCCATACGCTCCCATTTTCAGCAAAACGCCGGCCAGAATAACGGAGATTGCCGTTGGGGCTTCGACATGGGCATCAGGGAGCCAGGTATGAAAGGGAAAAGCCGGAATCTTGACCGCAAAATTAAGGAATAAGGCAACCCATAATATCTGCGGCATGGAGAAACCAAACAGAATCGGTTCGGTCTGCAAGTGCCGGGCGACAGCCGGCAACTGAGTCAGATCGAAAGTATAGCCTATCCCTTCAATGGCGCCGGCTTCAAAATAGAACACGAGCATACAAACCAGCATCAGCGCGCTGCCGACCATCGTAAAAAGAAAGAACTTAATCGCCGCATATTCACGCCGCGGCCCGCCCCAAATCCCGATGAGGAAATACATCGGCAGCAGCATCAATTCCCAGAAGACAAAGAACA
>CAUZQN010000373.1:0-4135 GCA_963581605.1 uncultured Binatia bacterium (SeqCode) | reverse complement strand
ATAAACGAAGTTTCCTTATTCTTCCTTCTTCAGAGAAACGACTTGGAAACTGCTTGGTAAACTAGCAATTGGACAATTTCGGTCGAACTTACCGTACCATGCGCTCACTGGACGTCGTCATACTATTGGCAAACCGGGGCAAACACGCCTTTTCCGCGTCCGGGAGAATTTTTGATGATGAAGCCATCAAAAGTATGCACTACCTTCTTCCTTGGCATTAGTCCTCCCCGCCTCAACCCTCATACGTCTTTTATGAATAGATCAGCGTCCCATGCGCTCCGGATTCACGCAACCGCCAATATAAGGCATCAAGCTTTTGTGTAATCGGACCAGGGGTCGCTCCTTGGAGCGGGCGCCCTGAGACTTCCCGTACGGCTAACGCCCCGCCGGCCGTGCTGCAAGTAAAGACTTCGTCCGCCGAGTATAGATCAAAGGCCGTTAAATCTCGCTCAACGGCAAGAATGCCAGCTTCTTCGGCAAGGTCAAGAAAAGTCTGGCGGGTAATGCCATGCAGCACCTCCCGTCCGGGTGTATACAGCGTCCCTTTACTGACCATAAAAATATTTGATGCCGGCCCCTCGCTCACATACCCGCCAGTTGAAAGCCAAATAACATCATCATATCCCGCCTCCAGCGCCTCAATCTTAGCCAGTTGAAAATGGAGACGATCCAGGCATTTATAACGCGGGTCAAGTGTGTCAGGCGTAAAGCTGCGTAAATGGCTAATGAAAAGGCGAATACCCGTATTCCGTTTTTCCTCGTCCGCTAGGAAAACATACGGTGCAGCCCAGATGATAACGGTTGGATCGTAATCACGCGGGTCAGCGACCACCTGCTTCGCAACTCCACGTGTCACAATAAAGCGGATGCTCGCATCCTGCATCTCGTTGCAGCGTACCGTTTCAATGATCGCTTTACGCCACTGTTCCCTCGTCATAGACGTGGTCAGCCGTGCTGCCTGCAGCGACTGAGAAAATCGATCAAGGTGTTCGTCCAGCTTAAAGATGCTTCCCTTCCAGGCTGAGACCACATCAAACACCCCATCACCTAAGAGAAAACCTTGATCGAGTACAGAGATGTTTGCCTGACTCAGGGGCTTGAAGTCTCCGTTTATGTAAAGGAGGGGTTCGTTCGGCATGGTTTGGTTTACCTCTTCGACCTTAGTGCAAGTAGCGCGCCCTTCGCATCTGGAGTTATCTATACTACGCGTCTTAACAAGGGAACTAGGGGAAGGACAATGAGATATCCTTATCGAATCTAAATCAGGTAGGCGGTCGAGATAAAAATGGGAACAGCAATCGAACAGGAATGGCCAGCCCCCGGCTTAGGAGAAAGTGCTGGAGGGGGATAAAGAAAGAAGCGCTCGCTTACTTACGAGCCTTCGCTGGCAGGGCAAAGTTAAGGACTTCACCAGCCGCCCACATACCAACGGCAATTGCAGCTCCGACAGGACCACCAGTAAGGGCCCCAATCCCGGCAGACGTACCAGCACCCACAGCCTGGCCGGTGCGTTTCGCGTCATTCTTATCTCGGCCCCAAGCGGAGGCAGTGGATTCGGCAATAAGCTGTGCGGCATCTGCAGCAATCAGCCAGGGTGTTGTTGCCGCTCGACTGTCAGCTTTACTCGAAAGCTTTGCGGACGCTTTTACTGCAAGTTTGGCAGCACCGGTGGTAACCATGCTCACCACAACTTTTGATACAGCGTCAGATGCGCTTTCTATAAACCGATCAACCTGCTGACTTTCGCGTTTGCCAGTGCGACACCAATTGACAAAATGCTCACAGTTATTCCACAGAACGTGATATTCATGTTCACCGATACAATTCAACGCTCGGAGGGCGATCTCATCGGCATCAAAAGAAGTGGGAGTAGAGTGAACCTCAATCGAGTGGCCTTCAATCGAAGTGGTCCGACTCGGTGGATTTGAGTTTGTCGATCAGTTTGATCTCTCGATAGCGACGGCGCGTCTTGGGAGAAAGTCCCTGCGACGACCCTCTTCTCACCTGTGGGCAGGGTCCCCAGAGAATCACTCGCGTGCCTTCCGGCGTAGCGAATAGAGGGGAACGTCGTTGAGCTCGCTACACTGTAGCCCAGAGCAATGTTTCCGTCCTGATCCATGGCGATACTACCCATCCACCGGTGGTCACCGTCGGGGGCAAACGTCCCCTCCTGGTGCAGGGTCCAGGCCCCCCCCTGTCTTTCGGAGCTCAAACCAGCGGATCCCACCATGGTCCGTCCCATCCACATCTGTGACGAAATTGCCGACAAGTGTCTCATGAGTCCCGAAGTTCCGGTATTGCAATCGCCACATGATGACCTCTCGAAGCGGATCGAGCGTCGTGCCGGTGTTCGGTTGTGGGAAGCATGCAAAAGAAACTAACCCACACAGATCAGAGTCAAAGTCCGTTATCGGGATCTGGGTCGGCCCCGTGAAAGTCGAGTTGGCGGGAGTGGCAAAATCCGTATGGAACTCGAAGATCTCTAGGAAGTCGTTGCTGGGATTGTTCGCGCCCGGGTTGTGGACCTCGTCGTCTCGGTGACGCATAAAATAGTTGGGCGAGCCTGCCGGAGGCGGGGTCGAACCATCTAGATCACTGGGGATAAGAGCCTCGAAGACAAACGCGCCCAGGCTTGGTGCCGTCCCACGCGACCTGAGCATTCCGGCGACGGTTTGGTTGGACAGGACGATATCGGCATTCAGCGCCGCAACAGCGTCTACCAGGCCCAATCCAGGATGCACGTCGACGTTGGCTGCGTCGATGTCAGTGGCAGTAGAGGTTAGCACGTCAGAGACTTGCTGCACCGTCAGGTCAGGATTGGCTTCCAGGAGCAGTGCGGCGATCCCCGCGACCCGTGCGGCAGCGACAGAGGCCCCGCAGACTGTTTGGTGCACACCACCGGCACTCGTCAGTTTGACGCAATCGAGTCCAGCCAAGTCCGGTTTGGTGCGGGACTCGCAGGCGGGATGATAGATGTCCGACGGCCCACGTGAGGTGGATGAGGGAACCTGCTGTAGTCCATATTCGTCGTCTCTCACCCCTGCGACCGTAAGGACGCCCTGGCCCGCCTGATGCCCGATGATGCTCCCTGCAACGACCGTATGCTCGTGATGGGGTATGGAATCGGCAACATCTGTGATCTGCACGAACATCTCGATACGGCGACCCTGACCGCTCAACTTTTGGACGACAATGCTCGTGCTCACGGGGACAGCACTCCGATTGCAGTATTCGACCGCTTCCTGAGGGTTATCATCGCCATCCTGAACGACCTGTCCAGCGCCCGGCGCATTGAGTAGATTCTGCTCGAAGTCGAAGATGAGTACATCGTAATCGTTGCTGGAGGCGCCCCAGGGATCGTTCCATTGCAGAGTGACGGTGACACATTCACCGGGAGGCACTACCCACCCATCCGTTGCATTGCCCACGCTGTCAAAGACATCGCCTGCCCCCCCAGCCGCGACACCAAAATCATGAATACTTATTCCCGTGAAGTCGACATTCTCAACGAAGTCCGCCTCGTAATGCCCTTGCGCGAAGTTGCCCGCTGTCGAAATATAGGTCACACTTGAGGCGACCGTATGCGCCACGGTCTGCGCAACCATGCCATCCTCGAAATAGGGCTGGGCGACGAAGACCACATCATCCACGATCACGTTCGCTTCAAACGTATGCGTTAGCCACGTCACACAATTGATGAAGGAGAGCGTTGTCAGGGTCGGACCCGGTGCGCAGAAACCCGCCGTTACCCCCGGGGCTGTGGCGTAGATGACATCAAGCATCGGAGTACCTTCATCACAGCCGGGAGTGGCGCATGATCCCGTCTCCAAAATGTCGTTTGGCAAATCACCTCGCTCAACCGTATCCGTCAAGCCTTTCATGCCGCCGGATATCACACCAACCCGAACGCCAGAGCCATCAATATCGAATTCCCCGACTGTAGGCGGCAAGCTCAGGTCGCCATCTCCGGCTATGTTCAGACTGGAGTTGAATGTTCCATAATCAGGCGGGCGGACATAGTGGATGAACTCAAAGTCGGCAATGATATCTATATAGTCACACGGCACCCACGCCTGGATGAGATTCCACTCTTCATTCACAATCTCTATCTCGACACCAACGGATTTAAGGATTT
>CAUZQN010000372.1:0-4146 GCA_963581605.1 uncultured Binatia bacterium (SeqCode) | reverse complement strand
ATAGACCAAATCGAGGCAGATAGACTTGCCCGTCGTGCTCAACGCGAGCCTGCGGCAACATTTTTATTTTTTCGTATATTAAGCCTGCAGCGGCCTTATCCGGAAAACTCCCAAAATGAAAGCTATAGAATAAATATCGAGCCGGCGTTTGCTTTGCCGTCTGCTTTTTGTCTGGACTAGATGCTGCCTGCTTTTTGCCTGAATTGGTTGCCACTTGCTTTTTAACGGGGGGTACGGCTGCCTGGGGCGCATCGACCTGCGGACTGGGTTCGGGCTGCACGGCAGTTGCGGTCTCCACAACAGTGTCCATCAGAACGATCCTGTCTGGAACGTGTCGGGCGGTACGCAGATACGCATCGGGCGCAATCTTCTTGGCTGCAGCCCGGAATTTCAGTGCGTCGGCTCGATTTTGCCATAAGCCAAGGCGGGCGGTATAGGCTTTGCCAATTCGTTCTATGCGAGGATCAGGCAGATCCTTGATACGTGCATACGTCTGTCGGGCTTCTTTTTTGGTGGCGAAGCTTCCCAATTGGAAACTGTAGAAAAGTCCCTCGTCGGCTGGAGACGACGCGGAGGCTGGAGACGACGCAGGGGCGGCCGACGTTTCAGCCGGTTTTTTCGTTGGCAGCTGAAGGAAAAGCGATGGTTTTGGTTTCCCTTTGACCTGCTCTTTTGCCTCTTCTTTTATAGGTTCTTGTCTCTGCTTTTGGGCCTGCTCTTGACTCGACTCTTGAGGAACTGGCTTTGGGCTGGAAGCCGCAGCAGGGTCATCAAGTGAATCCGGAACAATGAGTCGTTTAGTACGGTACAGGGCTTTCCTGATTATGGCTCCTGGCGCGATTTTGCGTACATCGGCCAGTATGGCCTGTGCGTCGCTACGATCCTGCCACAAACCAACTCGAGCGGTGTAGTACTTGCCGATACGTTCAATCCGCGCTTGAGGCTGGTTTTTGATCTTCTCATAGAACTGGAGCGCACTCTTTTTGTTAGGAAAGCCGCCCAGCTGGATACTGTAATAGCTTGTTGCCGCCTGTACCGGACGGTCCCATACTGGGGATACCCCTACCTGGAAAGAGCACACCAGCAAGAAAAAGACGATACGCAGTACGATTGTCATACTAACTTCACTCTACGGTAGCCATTGCCTCATTGGAACAAGTTGGCATAAGAAAAACCTTTCCGAGTAGTTTGCAAGAATAACGCCAGGAGCTGACAGTGGAATGCAGTTTGCGAATTATGACTCTTACAAAAAATTCTTGTGGTTTTCTCACTATACAGAGCTATTCAAGAACGTCTGACTTACGGTCAGAAGAGAATAGGGAGGGGAGATATGAAAGGGGATATCGTCAGTGGTGTCAGTTTCTTGACACTCCATCCCTGCCGGGACGATTGAAAATCGGCACCTCAGGATAATAATTGCAAGAGAATGCATACAGAATGGCATAGAGAAGGGAACATCGGAGAGTAGAGGAGCGAGTAATGGATAATGGAGAATTCAAGGCGGCAGGCGTGTGTTGGGATCTTTCGGGACTGTATACGAGTCCGGACGACGCCCAGATCGAGATCGACCTGACGGAAGCGCGCCGGTGCGCCGAAGCTTTGGCTCAGACGTACCGAGGCAAGATCGAAAGTGGGCAAATCGATGGGCCGACATTAGCCCGCGCGCTCGCTGAATATGAAGCCATTGCCGAGTTGCAGCAGAAACCGGCGTTCTACGCATCCCTCCTGTTTGCCGCCGACACCCAGAACCAGCGGGCTCAACAACTCGTGCAGCACACGCGCGAGGCGGCAACCGATATTGAGAATCTGTTGATCTTTTTCTCCCTGGAACTCATCGGGCTTGAGGATGCGCAGGCCGCTGCGTTGCTGACCGCATCCGAGATGCAGGACTACCGGCACTATCTCGAAAGTGTCCGGCGCTTTAAGGCGCACACCTTAAGTGAAAAGGAAGAGCAGCTCCTCAACCAGAAAAACCTGTCCGGCAAACAGGCATTTGTGAAGTTATACGATGAACTGAGTGGCTCGTTGCGCTTTCCGCTGACCGTCGACGGCGAGGATCAGCTACTGACCGATGGGGAGGTCCTCGCCCTCTTGCAGCAGGCGGATGGCGGGCTGCGTGAGCGGGCACTCACGACGTTCCTTGAGACGTATGCGCAGCACGCGCTTGTGCTGACCGCTGTTTTTAATAACCTCCTGCTCGATCACAAAATTGAGTGTGAGCAGCGTCACTATGACGATGTCGTCACACCCACGCATTTATCAAATGAAATCGCGCCGCACACGGTCGAGGCCATGATGCAGGCGGTCGAACGCCACTTTCCCTTGGCCCAGGAGTATTTTCAACTCAAGGCAGGGCTGCTCGGTCTTGAGCGCCTCAAGAATACGGACCTATATGCCCCCATCGAAACTGCGCCAGAAGAAATTTCATTTGCCGCAGCACAGGATTTAATCCTGACAGCCTTTGGCAAATTCAACCCGCAGTTTGCCGCCCTGGCTGGAGAATTTTTTGACAAACGCTGGATTGATGCTGAGGTGCGAGCAGGCAAACGTGGCGGGGCATTCTGCGCTGCCTTCTCCCCGCAGCATCACCCGTATGTGCTGTGCAGCTACAACGGCACCGGACGCGATGTCTCGACCGTTGCGCACGAATTGGGACACGGGGTGCATTACCTGCTGGCCCGGCGTCAGAAACTTCTCCTATACGATGCTCCGCTGGTGTTGGCCGAGACGGCGTCGGTCTTTGCGGAAATTGTCCTGACGAGACATCTGCTCGACAAAGCAGACAATCCTGACACACGCCGTGCCCTGCTGTGTGATGTTTTAGAAGGCATGTACGGTACCGTCTTCCGCCAAACTGCGCTGACCCGGTTTGAGATGGCCGCTCATGCCAAACGACAGGCTGGACAGCTCAGCACTGATGATATTTGTGATCTCTGGCTGGCCGAGCAGGCCAAACTCTTTGGTGACAGTGTCGAAATGCTGCCCGTCTATCGTTGGGGCTGGTCGTATATCCCGCATTTCATTCATAGCCGGTTCTATTGTTACTCTTATCCGTTTGGAGAGTTGCTGACCTTGGCGTTGTTCCAGCGTTATCTTGACCAAGGCGAGGAGTTTGTGCCCGGCTATTTGCAGCTTTTGGAAAGTGGCGGATCACAACGCCCGGAGCATGCCCTGGCTCAGATAGGCATTGATATTAACCAGCCGGAATTTTGGGACAAAGGCTTTCGGGTCATTGCAGGGTTTTTAAGTGACTTGCGGGCCATGCTGTAAAGGGGGCCAGAGGAGAAGGATAATATGCACGCGCGTGTCGTCCGAGTGCAATACAAGCCTGGTCTGCTGACCGACTTTGTGTCTGTCTATCGCCAAGCCGTCATGTCCCCGCTGATCCAAGAACAAGGCTTCAGCGGTATCCTGGTGGTATCAAACGCACAGACAGCTGCGGGGTTTATCGTGACCCTGTGGAACTCTGAGACGGCACTCGAACGCTCCGAACTCAGCAGCCGCAAGGCGGTTGCCAGTATGCTCCTGCCGTTTTTGACCCACAACCCGCAGCTTGAGCACTATGAAGTCTTAGTGCGAGCAGGCCAGCACGTCGGTGGTCTTGCCGCCCGTGTGATTACGCTTCCCGTGCCTCAAGAGCATGTCGATCCGGCACTCGCAATATATGAGGAAGAGTATTTACCTCTGCTCAAACAGAAGCCGGGTTTCCAGGGTGTGATGTGGTTGGCAAATCGCTCGTTAGGAACGGGACTTGGTATAAGCTTGTGGACAAGCCGAGAACAGATGCAAGCGGCGGATCAAGTAGGCGGATTCTTCCCTGATGTCCTGTCCAGGCTGGCAGCGTATTTTTCTGCGCCAACCGAGATGGGATATTACGCTATCAACGTGCAAATTTAGGTAGATTAACTGATCGCGATCAGGCTGCGGCGTACCCAACGGTCGGCAAGGCGGGCGACGGGGAGGCCGGCAATTGCATAGAACACGGCAGAGGCAAAGCCGGTCAGAAAACCCATGGCCGTGTCAGAGACTTGGAGATCGTCTTTAATCGGTTGGAGCATGATGGCCAGGATCCACAAGTACAAGAACAGCCACATAGGGCTGCCCTGCAAGAGGAATAGCTGACTGTGAAAAACGTACATGCTACAG
>CAUZQN010000371.1:0-4150 GCA_963581605.1 uncultured Binatia bacterium (SeqCode) | reverse complement strand
TCGCCCTCGTAGCTCAGGAGGATAGAGCACCGGATTCCTAATCCGGGGGTCGTGCGTTCGAATCGCGCCGGGGGCATCAACCTTTTCAATGGCTTACGTGACTCTGCTCTTCTGCTTGGAAGGGCATTGTCATTGTTCTTGTCAATGTAATACATCGAATGTGATATTTCGCCCTGGAAATCAACCGCCAGCATAGGTTTGATAAAATGCATCCGCAATGTAGCGTTCGGTAGACCCATACTTGAGCGCCTTATCTCGATCCGCCCCGGTCCACCCTCCATGTAGCGTTAGCTCGATCGCACCCTCAGGACTACGCCATGTTGTCGACACAGCATCGGTGCGCTCCGCCGCGATTGACTGGCACACCAGTCTTAAGGTGAGAAGCGCTGACACTTTGGTGACGGAGCAGGGGCCCACTTCTTGTGTTTATCCGGTCGGTCTGGCGCCGGTCAAGGGTCCGGCGGCTGGCCGCCAGTGGCAGGATCTGACAAAGGGCAACGCGAAGATGAAGTTCAGAGGTAAGCGTAAACCTGAAAAAAATAAGGCGTATTCTTTCGGACCCTTTAATCGCCACGGGCGGGCTCTGTGACTGGTCAGGCTTACCCGTGGGCGGAGCGGGTGAAGGGGCGACGATACAGTACAAGATAGTCGATGAAGCTCATAGCGAGGTTCTGGAAGTCAAAGTCAACGCACTCCTCGTTTCACGGTGATGTTTCACTGCAGATCGAACTCCTCTTTTCTTGCTGTTCAGGCGTCACTGATTTCTCCCCGGATGTACCTTGAGTTGACGTATATGCGGCCGAGACTCAGCAGGAGCATAAAGAGTCCAGACGCACTCATGAGCATGATTCCCACCTGTTGCCGCTCTCCCATCTCACTTTGCCGGGTGACTGACGCCACTCTCTCAGGCTGATCTCGTACCACGGAGCTGTTGTCAGCTACGACGACTACCGGGCGGGAGGGCGAGCGGAGGTGAATAGCAAGAGCGGTGGAGCACATGAGCAGACCAATAATGACCGGGGCAATCACGCCCCACGTCTTCATTTTCCGATCAAACGCTGTGGCAGAGAGCTGCTGCTGCTTCCGGGACACGATCCCTACCCCTCCCCTTGAGCTGCTCAGCGATAACTTTCATGAATTCAGTGCTGCTCATGATGGTTCAGCCTAGCAGAGTAAATTAGAAATTAATAATACAAATCGTCGTGAACCCTTTAATAGCCACGGGCGGGCCTCCCCTGGGGGGGGGGAACGGCCTCTTAGTGAGCCTAGGACTTGCCAGCAAAAACTGTCATTGTTTTTGTCATTGTTGGGCTGTGAGAAGGAGAGATATGAAGTGATACGGAGAGAGAAGCGATACAGACAATGGGGGAAATTCTCTTGCTATATCGCTCCTCATATCGCTTTGTATCAATCTGTCTCACAGCGCGTGATTGTATTCCTAATCCGGGGGTCGTGCGTTCGAATCGCGCCGGGGGCATGTACTTTCTTTTCCCTTTTCCAGGTCCAAATTATTCCTGATTCCGGCTCCAGAGACCATTCTCTTCGGAGCTCATCAGAAGAGACGACCCTCTTGAGCCAAACGGCACAACCGATATGTTAGTCAGACATTATCACCGTACCCCAGAGAGGACCGACAAATATGCGAGAAGGCTTTCATGTCATGGACAGCGACCTCCACGTCATTGAGACGGGCGAGGTCTACGAGAAATATATAGACGAAAAATACCGCGACAAGATGCCGCGCTACCTGGGCTGGAGTCCAACCAATTTTCCGCATTGGGATGTACAGGGACAAATGATTCCTCCCTGGGCCCAGTCAGAAGACGTCGTGAAGGCTCAGAAATTCCTCGACGCACCAACCGAGCATTTGTATAAGTCGGTCCGTGAGCGCAAGTATGAGCCAGCCTCGACGCTCGAAGCTATGGATGCCGAAGGCATCGATATTGGCATTGTCTATCGCACCTTTGCCCACATGATCGTCTCGATTGATGACTTAGAGCCGGAGTATGCTACTGCGTATTGCGCGGCGTTTAATGATTGGCTGGCCGATTACTGTCAGACCGACGCACGGCGTCTCAAAGCGTCTGCCATTGTTTCACTGCACGATCCTGAACTCGCGGCAGCCGAAGCGCGGCGGGCGGTAGAGGACAAGGGCCATGTTGCCGTCGTGCTCCTGCCCATGCCCTGCAATGGACGCTATTTCAACGCTCGCGAGTGCGATGTGCTGTGGAAGGAGATCGCTCGGCTGAACGTGCCCCTGGCGTTCCACGGGACGAGCGGTGGTGCATCTAAGGATTACGCCACGAATCGGTATCGCGGCCATCCGAATTTCCGGACGCTGAATCACTCCTCAGCCTTTCCCATGGAGCTGATGCTGGCGATGGGTGCCATGACTGTGGGCGGTGTGCTTGAGCGTTTTCCAGACCTGCGGGTTGGTTTTTTGGAAGGCAATTGTGGCTGGCTGCCATGGTGGTTGGATCGTCTCGACGACCAGTGGAAGAAATACGGTGGCGGCGAGGAAATCAAACTCTCGGCCAAACCGAGCGAATATTTTAAGCGCCAATGCTTTATTGGCACCGATGTCGACGAAGAGCTATTAGCTGTCACAGTTGATAAGGTCGGCGACGATAATATCGTCATGTCTGTGGATTATCCGCATGCCGACGGTCCTTTCCCGAACGGGATCAAAGAATTTCTAGAGCTACCTGGGGTGGGACTAGACTCAAAACAGAAGATCATGTGGGAAAACTGTCTCCGTCTGTACGACTTTGATGAACAGGAAATGCTGAAAGCGAAGTAATCCGCTTTTCAAATTTGCATCGTCAGCATAAGCAAAAAGAGCACCGATATAGTGCCCTTTTGTCTTCAATAGGCATGATGCCGTGCATCATCACCGGCAATCTGCTGTTGATGATAGGCTACTCCTCATAAGCTTCAGCCAGAAGATCAATGGTATGCACAGCTTGTATTGGCAATCCGCGCTGCTGCAGACCAGCCCGAATCTGCATTAAACAGCCCGGATTGCTGGTCACTACGACGTCGGCCTCGGTTGTCTGAATGTTGCCGACTTTCCGGTCCAGCAGCTGGGCGGCCATTTCGGGTTGGGTCAGATTATAGGTGCCGGCGCTACCGCAGCACCAGTCCGATTCAGAGAGTTCGGTTAGTGTCAGGCCGGGAATCTGCTGAAGCAAGGTGCGCGGCTGCTCTCGGACGCCCTGTGCGTGTGCCAGGTGACAGGCATCATGATAGGTAACCTTCGCTCTCACCTCACGCGTGGGCGGCTTGAGCGCCAGGCTGCCCACAAACTCGGCCACATCTTTCATTTTTTCCGTCAGGCGTTCAGCTTTTTCCCGGTAGGCAGGATCGTCTTTGAATAGGTCGCCGTACTCTTTCATCATCGCCCCACACCCGGCAGCGTTGATGATGAGGGCATCAAACTCAAGCTTGCTAAAGACGTCAATATTGTGTTTGGCCAGAGATAGGGCGGAGTCTTTATCGCCGTTATGCAGCAGCAGCGCCCCGCAGCATGATTGAGCCTTGGGGACAAGGACTTCGCAGCCGTTATGGCGTAGCACTTTGACTGTGGACTGATTCGTTGCGCCAAACAGAGCCGGCATCACACAGCCAGAGAGGACGGCAACGGTATAGCGTTTCTCACCAATCGCTGCATAGCGCTCAAGCAGGGACGCAGAAGACACTGTTCCGCGCTCCGGCAGCAGGCTACACCAGTAGCGCAATTTCGGCGGCATCACTTCTGACCGAGCAAAACGGCCAAGTCCGAGTGCGGCACCCGTCTTCAGGACAAGGGCAAAGAGGCGTACGCCCAATGGACTGGGGAAAACCTTATTCATTGTCCAGCGCTTGATCCGCTCGAGCAACGACCGACGATAATGCTGCTCGATAAACGACCGAGCACCCTCGATGAGTTTGCCATACTGCACTCCGGACGGGCAGGCTGTTTCGCACGCCAGGCAGCCAAGGCACAGGTCAAGATGATGGACGACCTCATCGTTGAGCTCGGCGTGTCCCTCCTGGAGCGCACGCATCATCACAATGCGTCCCCTGGGCGAGTCCATCTCTGTGCCTAACTCAACATAGGTCGGACATGAAGCCAGGCATAAGCCGCAATGGACGCAGTCAAAGAATTTTT
>CAUZQN010000370.1:0-4152 GCA_963581605.1 uncultured Binatia bacterium (SeqCode) | reverse complement strand
TAAAGCGGACATTCCCCCTACGCTGCCTCTTTGATAACGCGGTAGACCGTACCCACCCCAATGCCGAGTTGCTTTGCGATTTTCCGCTTTCCGGTGCCGGCAGCCCGCGCCTTCAGGATCGCCTTGCTAATATCGCCGTTCACCTTCGGACGCCCCAGTGTCTTACCGTTGGCCCGCGCTCTGGCCAGGCCTGCCTTTACCCGCTCTTGGATCATTGCTCGCTCAAACTCAGCGAACACGCCGCACATCTGAAACATGGCCTTCCCGGCGGGCGTGGTGGTGTCGATCCCCTGTTGGTGCAGGTACAGATCAACGCCTTTGGCATGGATTTCACCGAGGAATGAGACGAGGTGCTGCAGGGAGCGCCCGAGGCGATCAACCGACCAAGCCATGATCAGGTCCACTTCGCGGCGCGTAGCAGCTTGGCAGAGGGCATCATACGCAGGCCGTTTCTCGCGCCCCTTGGCGCCACTAACACCGTTGTCTGAATACTCCTCTACCACTTCCCAGCCGTGGCGCTCAGCGACGGCCCGGAGTTCGAGGAGTTGGTTATCAACGGTCTGGCCGTCTGTTGAAACGCGGCTGTAGATGGCAACTCTCTTGGTCATGGCGTCCTCCATCGAGAATGCCATATTGTACTGCGCAATGGTTCAACAAACAAATGTATATTGAACCACTAAATTAGACGGCGCAGAGCGGCGGTTTCCTTGAGTTCTGATCGCGGAAATACAGAGGGGTTTTCGGAACCATACAAACGAGCAAGATTTTTATCTCCGCTCGCGCGCATCTGTGGGTGATCCGAGTGATAGGGGGGCTTTGACCGAGCATAACCTAGTACGAAAACAGGTGACGCAGTCTATTGAAGCCCGCTCGCGAGTAATCTTGCTTACGTTGCGGACGCCTTCGGCACAGGTCATCGGTGCTTCTCCCTCGGCGTGATGTCCCGCATCGGCGGCATGCCGGGAATGTCGCCCAGGCGCTCGATTTGATCATCGGTCATTAGGACTGGCCGCTCGCGCGGTAGTTCGCCGCCCTTCTCTTTGAACATGCCCAGGTGCTTACCCATGTTGACTAGGGCCGCGATTTTGTCGTGTAGCTCAAACTCCGTTTCGATCCGGGTGATCGTGGTCTCAACGCCCTCGCCTTCGTCGTAGCTGCGGGTCATTACAAACATCTTCTGCTTGATCTTCTTGACCACCTGGGAGCCATCAGGCGGCAACTTACTAAAATCAATCATGGGCGTGCCGTTTTCCATGATGGTGATGTAATCGCCCATATCAGCGAAGCCAATGGCCGCGAGTTCTTGAAGCACTTGATCTGACGTGATCCCAGTCCTCTTCGACCTCGCTTCTATGTGGCCGTGCGCAATCGCCATCAAACTAACATTAGCTAACATGCGGGTGCCTGCCACGGTTGCCCCTTTGGGACTGTACCCAGCGCGAATTGCAGCCTGGGTGGCGTTCAGATCAAGAGGCCATTCCTCGGCCCATCGAAGCTGTAGTGGGGTGTGTGACCTACTGCCCATTCGTCCTCGCTCTCTATGCATTTTTCACGATCCTGCGAATTGTCATGCTCACCGGGTCATGAGAAATATATTGCTCTCCTGACAAACTAATAGCCGTTGCCGAATCAATTACTCTTGCGTCGATTTGGTCAGACTCACCTCTGATATGTAAAGATAATATTGTCTTGATGATTTGCTCTGCTGCGGAGACTAAATTGACGCGCATGTCGAATACCGCGAAGAGGCCAAAGGGCCCATACCCCGGACAACAGGTCACTAAATCCCTTTCATTGCTAGGCTTATAGGTCGGGTCCCTTTTGGCGAAACGCAGATTAGGCACCAATGCAGCGACGTTTGGGGCGATCCCAGATTGCCCCTGCGGTCAAGGAATGTGGGCGTAGGGCAGAGTTTGACACGTATGATACCAGGGATACTGCATCCCGGATCATGGATCACGCACCATGGCTCAGGGGCCCGGGCGGTGGTTTCAGTAGCCGGTTGCGGAAGCACCGGGAACGGCTTCCTGTGACCGCCTGAGGCGGTTCCTCAGGCCGGGGCTTGGACCGGGTTTTGGTCTAATGGTTTGCTCGCCAAGCGCCTGGCTCTCCAAAAACCCCTACTGCTGGTCTCAAGTTCCTGTTGCTCGTCTCAACGTTGGTTCGGGGGGAGTTAACCCCAATACCCTCCTCGGAGCACCTGAGACATTGATCACCTCTTGGAAGTGCCGATAGATTTTGCATCTGTGTTCAACACTAAATTTTCAAGTTGGCCCGCTTTACGGGCGGCGTCGATTATGTCACGGTCGTCACTGATCTGAGGTGGTCCCGGAAAATCGGACAGTTGTTTAAGGTGTATTCCGCCATTTGATGGAGGAATACGAAGATGACGACACGACGACGGTTTACGGCGGATTTCAAGGCCAAGGTTGCGCTTGAGGCGCTTCGTGGCGACAGGACGATCCAGGAAATAGCGGGGCGGCACAAGGTTCATCCAAATCAAGTGAGCACTTGGAAACGCCAAGCGGTGGACGGTCTCGGCGAGGTATTTTCCAATGGCGCTGACAAGGCGCGTGTGGATCACGATGACGAGGTCCACGATCTGCACGCCAAGATCGGCCAGTTGACGGTGGAGCGGGATTTTTTGGCCAGAGGGTTGGCGCGCGTTCCGGCCCGGAACGTAAGACGATGATCGCGCGCGCCGACCCGAATTTGAGCATCACCCGGCAATGCCAGCTTTTGTCGCTCAGCCGGTCGTCCTTTTATTACGCGGCCAAGGGCGAGAGCGAAGCCAACTTGGCGCTGATGCGCCGCATCGACGAACTGTTCCTCAAATACCCGTTTTTCGGCAGCCGCCAGATGGTGCGCCGGTTGCGCCGCGACGGCCTTGGTGTGGGTCGTCATCGGGTGCGGCGGTTGATGCGATTGATGGGATTGGAAGCGATCTATCAGACGCCGAGAACCAGCGACCCCCATCCGGCGCACCGGATCTATCCCTATCTCCTGAAAGGGATGGCGATCGAAAAGCCCAATCATGTGTGGTGCGCCGACATCACCTACATCCCGGTGCAGCGCGGCTTTCTATACCTGGTTGCGGTGATGGACTGGGCGACGCGCCACGTTCTGTCCTGGCGGCTGTCGAACAGCATGGATGCCGAGTTCTGCGTCGAGGCTTTGGCCGAGGCGCTGGCCAATTACGGCAAACCGGAAATCTTCAACACCGACCAGGGCAGCCAGTTCACCAGCTTTGACTTCACCGGCGTTCTCAAGGGCGCCGAGATCACGATCTCCATGGATGGGCGGGGCCGGTTCATGGATAATATTTTTATCGAGCGGCTGTGGCGTTCGCTCAAATACGAGGCGGTCTACCTGCACGAGTTGACGGATGGCTTCGTCGCCGAGGGCGTCATCGCCGAGTGGATCGGCTTCTACAACGCCGAGCGCCCGCATTCCGCCCTGGCCGGTCAAACGCCGGCCGAGGCCTACGGCGCCGGGCAGCCTGTGGATATGATGGACAAGGCTATCGCCTTGCCCACATCCCCACAGGCGCAACAACAGCAACAGGAATTGAAAAATAGGATTCTGGCAGCATGATCAGAAACCGGAGTACACCTTAACTGCGCTGCCAACCTGTCCAATAAAGTGGGACCACCTCAATCGGGGTCTTGATCTTTACTAGTTTAGGTTCCCAATCTCTGACCCGAGTGAGATAATTTCTAGGTGATGGTTAAACCCTAAAAACGCAGATCGAGCGAGGAGACGGTGGCTCTAGAAACGGATCGCAGCGCTTCAGCCGCTTTGAGGCTGTTCGGGGAACAGGAAGGCTTCGCCGGCGACGGCGAGATCATCGTCTTAAAAGCCATCTCGGGCGGCCAACTGGTCATCCCCAACGGCACGATGCTGCTTGTTGCCGAGTTCGTGCGAGAAGGGCCGGATCTGCTCCTGATCGGCCCGGACGGCGATAGGGTTCTGATCCGGGACTATTTTACCCTCGCCGAGCCGCCGGCGTTGATGACGGCAGGCGGTGCCATGCTGCCGCCCGACCTGGTCGCGCTGCTCGCCGGCCCCCCCGCGCCGGGGCAGTATGCCCAGACTGAGGGTGGGGTCGAGCCGCAGCCCATTGGGCGCGTGGACGAGATGGTGGGCGCGGTC
>CAUZQN010000369.1:0-4154 GCA_963581605.1 uncultured Binatia bacterium (SeqCode) | reverse complement strand
GGTATCCAGGCCTACGGCACAAGACGAAGTTTTGTGAGTGGCTCTCAATACTCCACGCCTGATTCCGCGCCGACTACCAGTTCCAGTTCTCTTGCATTTTCTCAAGAACGGCAGTACCACCAGACATACAGGCAACTACAACCACGAGTCAGGAGAGCTGAGTATGAAAGTCATCGATGGAGATGCCCACTTTATCGAACCCCTCGATATGTTCACACGCTATGTCGATCCTGCCTATCGGGACCGGGCCATGCGGGTTGAAACCGATTCCATAAGCGGAGACAAGAAATTCCTGGTCGATGGGAAACCCATGCAGATCTTCGACGTCGAGGCCTTTCTGGGCGCCGTCGTCGGTTACGGCCAAAAAGAGCAGGGCCATGATCTGGGCAGCTTTGATCGCTACCACTACTATAGTGCCGAGTGGGAAGACATGGGCCAGCGCATCAAGTATTTAGACGACGAGAAGATAGAATCCCAAGTCATCTACCCGACCCTCGGCCTGTTTTGGGAAGGCGAGGTACACGATCCGAAGCTGGCCGACGCGCACTGCCGGGCCTACAACACCTGGACGTTCGAGATATGTGCCGCGCATAAGAACCGACTCTATCCGGCCGCGCATATCTCGCTGCGTGACCCCCAATTGGCCGTGCGTGAGATGGCGCGTATCGCCAAGCTCGGCGGCCGGACGATCTTTGTGGCAGCCGCCCCTATAGACGGCAAAAGCTTTGGGCTGCCGGAGTACGACCCGGTCTGGGCTGCCGCACAGGATCTTGACCTGAGCATCGGCCTACACCTAGTGGGACATCCGAACTACACAGGCAGTGAGTGGTTTCGCGATCGTGATCCAGGTTTCATGTATGTCACCATGAGCATCATCCAAGACCCGCGTCAGGCCGTCACCGCCATGATGTACGACGGAGTTTTTGAGCGCTTTCCGCAGCTGCGCGTCGGGACGATTGAATCCATGGTCGGCTGGGTGGGTGAGTGGCTGGAGCGGATCGATTACCGCTATAAATATATGGGCCACACCTCACAGATGAAACGCCCGGCAAGCGAATACTTTGCGCGTAATATCTGGGTCAATGGTGATCCGGAAGAAAAAATGTTCCCGCTTATGGTCCAGTTTGTCGGAGACGATCGCTTCTTTATCGGCTCCGACTACCCACACGCAGAGGGATTCGTTGCCCCGGTACAAAAAGCGCGCGAGGTGCTGGCCTCTTTACCTGCGGCCTCTGTCGATAAAATTTTGGGAGCAAATGCGGCAAAGTTCTACGGCATTTGATAATGACTGTCCTTGTTGTGTCATACCCGCGCAAGCAGGTATCCAGGCCTACTGCACAAGACGGGGTTTCGTTAGGCGCTCTTAGGGGGTGTTTCGAAAGTCGGGGCACACGTCATTGCGAGCGAAGCAATCTGTAGCGGGAGAAGAAATTCCTTCGGCGCCTACGGCCCCTCGCAATGACACCTCCTCTCCCTTTTCCAAACACCCTCGAGACGCTCATGGAGCGGGATTTCGGTATCGCGCAGTCAGCCCTGCAGAATGCGCAGCACCTCGTCATGCACCCGCCCGTTTGATATCACCGCGTCACCGCTGTAAATCGACGGGCTTCCGGCGAAATCAGAAAACCGGCCACCCGCCTCGGTCACAATAATCTTGCTCGCGGCCACATCCCAAGGCTGGATCTCAGGCTCTAAGGCCACCTCGGCCAACCCTTGCATCACCAGGCTATGCCCCAGGGCATCACCGAAACCGCGTTGACGAGCAGACCCATCCACCAAACGCAGGAACGGCTGCCAACACGGCCGGACTTTCAAATCATGCAGGCCGCCGTGAATCAGCATGGCGTCTTCAAGCTGGGCGATATCGGAAACATGCACGCGTATGCCATTGGCATACGCGCCCTGCCCTTTTTGCGCGTACAGCAGCTCGTCGATTGCCGGGGCATACATCACACCGGCGGTAATCTCGCCGTCTTCTTCTAAGGCAATCAGCGTCGCAAAAAACGGAATACCTCGAATAAAGTTCTTGGTACCGTCTATCGGATCGATAATCCAGCGCGCTGAGCCTTTACCCGGCTGCTCGCCAAACTCTTCACCCAGAACGCCATGATCAGGAAACTGTGCGCGCAGCATGGCGACAATGCGCGTTTCGCACTCTCGGTCGGCTTTGGTCACCGGCGTGCGGTCGGCTTTGAGTTCAACAGTAAGGTTGGTCTTGAAATACTGAAGAGCGATTTCTCCCGCAGCTTTTGCGGCATCAATAGCGGTTTGAAGAGTGTGGTCCATAGCCTCCGCTTCTTTCTGGCGAAAGGGATAGCTGGCACGTGGCCTGGTGTCTATCCGAATAACCATGGGCGCCCGGTCCTGTCATTCTGAGCCCTTCGACTACGCTCAGGATAAACTCCGTGAAGAATCTCTCCCCTAGGCGCGGAACGGACCCGGCAACAATATTGCCGTCTACAACAATCCCCGTATCGCCCCACCGTCAATCTGCAGGCTCACCCCAGTGATATAACTGGCCGCTGCTGAGGCGAGAAAGACAATGCCGCTTGCCATTTCGGAGGGATCACCGATGCGTCCCAAGGGAACATCTCGGGCACTGGCCTCCAGCGCTTGCTGCAAAGTTTTTCCGGTTTTCTCTGCCCGCGCGGCGAGTCCGCCCTTGAGTCGGTCGGTCAGAATACGGCCGGGTAAGACCGTATTGATCGTGATGTTATGCTTGCCGATCTCACGCGACAGCGTTTTTGCCATACCGATTACGGCCGGGCGCACGCCGTTGGACAGGATGAGTCCGTCTATCGGCTCTTTGACCGACATGGACATCACGCTGACGATGCGCCCCCAGCGCTGTTTTTCCATATATGGCAGCACTTTCCGAATAAGCCGGACCGTACTGAGAAAATTGAGCGCAAAAGCGTTTTCCCAGGCCGCGTCGTCCATATCACCAAAACCGCCCATCGGCGGGCCACCCGTATTCGCCACCAGCACATGCACAGTCCCGAATTTCGTTATTGTCGCATCGACCAGCTTCTCGACCGCAGCGGCTTGCGACAGGTCTCCGGCAACCGGCAGCACCTCAGCCCCGGTTTCGCTCCGGATCTCCCCGGCAGTTTTTTCTAGCAACTCCGGGTTACGGGCACAGATCGCGACCTTGGCCCCTTCCTGGGCGAACGCGAGCGCGCTAGCTCTGCCTATGCCTTTACTCGCACCGCCGACGATGACGACTTTATCCGTGAGACCAAGATCCATATGTGTATCTCCTCAATTCACACCCGCGACTATTAAATGAGCCCGTTCGCGAGGTCTACAGATAGCCCTTTTTCTCATAGAAGCCGCGCACCGCAGACTCGAAGCCTGCGGGATTATCGCCCATCACCGAATGGCCGGCTTTCTCGACTAAAGCAAACTCTGAACCGGGAATATTTTCTTGCAGATCGCGCGCTCCATCCAGCGAGAACACATCACTTTCTCCGCCTCTGATTAACAAGGTCGGACACTGTATCTTCTTCACCACAACAGACAACTCGTCTTGCATCTGTTTGATATCCACCGTGCGATGGCCGTCGCTAAAATAGGTGTCATACTTCCAGGTCCACTTCCCGCTCGGCAGCTGCTTCAAGTTATACACCACGGTATATTTACGGATGATGTCAAGGGACCGACGCGGGTTAAACTTGTGGATAACGGCCGCGGCCTCGTCCAGCGAGTCAAACTCGCGATAATTCTTCATAAAATCCCGAATATGCTTCACGCCTTTCGGCTCGACACGCGGCCCAACATCCACCACCACCAGCGCCTCAACCTTGTCGGGATAATTCGCAGTAAATGCCAGAGAATTTGCACCGCCCATCGACATGCCGGTCAAGAAAAACCGATCCAGCCCCAACTCGTCGGTGAACGCATTGGCGTCTTTGACCATGGTTGAGCGGGAGTAGTCCTTATCCGGGGCCCAATCCGTGTCTCCGTGTCCGCGTTGGTCAAAGGCCATGACATGAAAGTGCTCAGACATAGCCGCAGCAAACAAGTCCCAGGTATGACACGTCTGGCCCACCCCGTGCAGCAACACTAAAGACGGATTGTCCGGGCTGCCCCAATCCAGGTAGTGAAACTTCAGGCCATTTGCGTGTACATATTTATCAGTGAACTGCTTCGAG
>CAUZQN010000368.1:0-4155 GCA_963581605.1 uncultured Binatia bacterium (SeqCode) | reverse complement strand
CCAACCATTGGCAGGAGTACGCCGAACTCATCCCCCCCAAGGCGGACAATACCATCAGATTTCCGTAAAGCCTGCCGTACTCGGCTTCCTACCTGTCGCAGGAGCGCATCTCCCCAGCGATGTCCGAAGGTGCCGTTGATTTCTCGAAACTGATCCAAATCCATGAGTAACAGCGCGAGCGGCAGACCCTTTTGGCGGGAAGACAGCATCGCTTGTTGGAGCATCTCTACAAAGAGGCTTCTGTTGAGCAAATGCAGGAGGGTGGCATATTCTTCTTGGTCCAGGCCTGTTACCCCATAGGACTGCGCAGCCGACTGCGTATCCGGACGCTGTTCGGCCGCTTCATGACAGCGCAAAATCACACTCAGGGGTCCTGTTTCAGCACAGAAACCTGTCGCCGTTATCCCAAGCACGCACCACTCTGCGTTGTCGTGACGCAGGCGACAGCGGGCAAAGCCATTCTGGCCTGGCTGCGCCAGTGCCTCGGTAAGAATACTCTGTAGGGCTGCCGTGTCATCAGGATGAACGAAAGAGAGCAGGTTATCTCCTGTCATATCTTCCGGAGTGTATCCGAGGACACGTTCACAGGCCGGGCTTTCGTAGCAGACTGTCCCATCCGCAGCCGTAATAAAAATCAGTCCGGCCGGATTGTCCAGAAAGAGCTGAAAGTGCTTTGTTTGCACGCGTTTCGTCCGTCCAGGAAGTACTCGTACGCTCACGCTGCCTCCGATAACTGCGAGATCAACTGATAGCGCAGCGCAAATGTGATTGTTTTCGCTTTCCACAGGATCGGTTCTGCATGCTGCTCCTTCGAGCCGGAGTCGTGTTCACATTCTATGCATCGGCAGTCTATTGTGAACGTTTAACCCCAGCAGGGGAGAATGCTCTGTATGAAACATACGAAATGCCTGTCTTTATAGATATTTACCCCGTGCTTGGCTTCTTTTGTGGATACCTCATCTCCCTTTCTTTCAGCTTCAATTTCCGTTAGGGATGGACAACGTCTGGTGACACACAGGGGAGGATCAGCATGGTGACGCGTCCAACATCACTCCTACCGGAGCAATTTGGTTCCTTGCAGGGTGTAAGGCTGGTATCGACTGGCAGTCTGGTTGCTCAACCCTTTGCCGCAGCCCTGGCCGCAGAAATGGGGGCAGAGGTCATCCAGATTGAACGACCGGGAGAGGGAGACGCGGCCTGGCGTCATTTGGGCATGCAGCTCCCGACCAAAGACGGGACAGGCCAAGCCGCGACAACCTGGATCCAGGAGCGTCGAAACGAATGGCATGTCACGCTCGACTTCAGTCAGCCCGAAGGCCGAGAACTCTTCTTAAAGCTCATCAAAACCTGTGACATCTGGATGGAGAGCTCAAAACCGGGTTCATACTCGAAGTGGGGCCTGACCGACGACGTCGTGCTCCAGGCCAATCCCAAGCTCGTCATTGCCCATGTCTCCGGCTACGGCCAAAGCGGCCACGAAGACTACTTGGGGCGAGCCTCGTACGACATGATCGGCCAAGCCTTTGGCGGGCTCATGTACCAGACCGGCTTTCCGGACCCAGACCCACCAGTCCGAGCTAACCCATGGACGGCCGATTATATCACTGCGCTGTTCTGCTTGTGGTCGTCCCTGGCCGGATATATCTCCGCGCAGCGGACGGGCAAGGGACAAGTGATCGATGTGTCCCAGTTTGAGGCCGTTCACCGCCTCCTGTCCGGCACGATGATCGAGTATTTTGCGAATGGCTTCGTCCGTGAGCGGACGGGCAATAAAGCCACCGCCTTTCAGCCCTATGATGCGTTCCAGGCCCGCGATGGTTGGGTAGTCGTTGGCGCGGTTGGTCTGGCCGTTTTCTCACGCGTGTGTCGCGTCCTCGAACTCGACCCGGAGGACGAGAAATGGCAGAAAGCCAGCACCGATGTGAACGGCATGGAAGGCATTGAATTTGATGCAATACTGCGAGGCTGGATCGCTGAACGGACGATTGCTGAAGTGGTCGAGATCTTCAATGCTGCTCAGGTCGCCTGCAGTCCCATTATGAATAGCCGGGATATGGCGGAAGATCCACATTATAAAGCTCGCAACGTCCATATCGAGTGGCAGGACGAACAGGTCGGCACGGTCAAAGGTTCTGGTGTGAGCCCATCTTTTTCAGATACTCCGGGCAAAATCTGGCGCGGCTCTGTCCCGGTCGGACATGATAACGAGAAGATTTATACCCACTTTGCCGGGCTGAGCCGCGAAGAAGTCGCCCAGTTGAAAGAAAAGGGCATTATTTAATTGGGTGGGGCGGTTCGTGAACCGCTCCTACACAGCAGCCCTTTCCTCACCACAGTTACCCATCTATGTCTCTGCCTCTGTCTCTGCTCGAACGTTTCAAGATTACACACATGGCGTAATGAATCTTCTTGCAACTTCTGCGTCTTTTTAGCGTTCGTACAGAAAACTCGATATGCTGGAACCAATCAAAAGAAAAGGAGCACGCCCGACGTTGCTTATGAAACACATTCAGATGGTATGGATTCTCGCCCTCAGTTTTTTCTGTCTTGGAGGACTCTCTTCGCAGCAGCTGTTCGCCGCCCCGCTTACCAGCACCCAGGCCGACCAGACCCAGGTCTCACTCACCATCTATAATTCGAATCTCGGCCTGGTCAAAGACGTGCGTACGATTGCACTCGCCGCCGGCGAAAACGAACTCCAGTTTATGGATGTGGCCGCGCAAATTATGCCGACCACGGTCCATATCCGCTCACGCACCAATCCCAAAAACCTCCAGGTGTTGGAGCAGAACTATGAATACGACCTGCTCAGCCCGGACAAGCTGCTCGAAAAATATGTGGGCAAGGAAATCAAACTGCTCGACAAAAACTATTACACCGGCAAAGAAGAGCTGGTCACCGCTACCCTGCTCTCCAATAATGGCGCGCCTATTTATCAAGTCGGTGACGAAATAACGATCGGGCTACCGGGCCGGGTGATCCTGCCCCAAATTCCGGACAATCTCATCGCCAAACCAACCTTGGTCTGGCTGCTGCGCAGTCAAACAGCGGACACGCACACGATTGAAGCCTCGTATTTAACAAACGCCATCACCTGGGAGGCCGATTATATTGCAGTCCTAAACGCGGATGACACCCTGGCAGACTTGTCGGGCTGGGTGTCTATAGACAATAAATCAGGCGCAACATATCGCAACGCCACCCTCAAGCTCGTCGCAGGCGACGTACACCGGGTGCAGCCAATAATTCAGTATAAGCGGGCTATGGCCATGGGCGGCATGGAAGACGAATCTGACGGACCCCAGTTTCAAGAAGAGTCCTTTTTTGAATACCACTTGTACACGCTCGATCGGCCGGCCACGGTGAAAGACAACCAGACCAAACAAATGTCGCTCCTGTCAGCCACCGACATTCCCATCATCAAACAGCTCATTCTGCGCGGCCAGCCTCACTATGTACGCGGAACCTTTGATGCGCCCCCACCGAAACAAAAAGTCAGCGTCTACCTAGAGATCAAGAACACAAAGAAAAACAATTTGGGCATGCCACTGCCCAAAGGCACCATCCGGGTCTACAAAGCCGACTCGCAAGGCAGCTTGCAATTCGTAGGCGAAGATCAAATTGACCACACGCCCAAAGACGAAACCATCAAAGTGAAAATGGGTGAGTCGTTTGACGTGGTTGGCGAACGCCGCCAAACGGGCTTCAAACGTCTGGCGCGCCACCTATCGGAAGTCAGTTGGCAAATCATTGTCCGCAATCACAAAGACGAAGATGTCACCGTTCGGGTAGAAGAGCCCATGTACGGCGACTGGGAAGTCATCTCGTCCACACCGGAAACATACGAGAAGCCCGACACTCACACCCTACGCTTTGAAGTCAGCGTGCCCAAAAATGGAGAAGTGAAAATCGGCTACCGGGTGCAGATCAAGACCTGACTCAGCCGTTCATAAGGAAAGATTAGACTAAAGCCCATGAGACAAAGTGCTCAGTCCGCACTTAGCCCACATCGTTTTACCCGCGAAGAATACCACCGTCTGGCAGAGCCCAACCTCTTTAGGGATGAACGCATCGAACTGCTCGATGGAGTCATTGTCAATATGAGTCCGCAGAACAGTCCTCATGCAGCAACAATCCATCGTCTCTTGTTTACAC
>CAUZQN010000367.1:0-4155 GCA_963581605.1 uncultured Binatia bacterium (SeqCode) | reverse complement strand
GATCGCGAAGTCTTCTTCGTTTTCAGCCAGTCCCGCCGGCTGGATATACTGGCTCATATAGGTGACATGGCTGAAGGCGGCCCCAGTGGAGACCATGCGAGCAACACGAACAACAATGCCATCGTCTCGCTCTTTAACGACGTGCATGTAGACGTCGCGCTGCTCAGCCGGTGGCTTTGAACGGTCGCCAGCTGGATTGACCAGACTCAGATTGACGAACATCACCTCATCGGCGATCTTTTCATACCAACGCTGTACGTTCGGAGCGTACTCACCGTAGAAGTCTACGTCACAGGCCAGGGTCCCGACTAACGCGGCCTTGTAGTCGTGCCCACTCGGCGATCGCATCCCGCGCCTCGAAGAGGTCTTGGTGAGTACGTGGCAGCTTGTAGAACTTATGTGAACGGGCGCCTCGCTCAGTTACGTAGGTCAACACATCATACTTCTCTGGGTCATGCAGCGTGTCGTACATGCGGGCATACGAACGGGCGCTGGTGGCAAAGGCCGGATGGGTGGTGACATCTTTGACTAACTCACCATCAAAATAGATGACGCGCCCGTCGCGCAGCCCTTCCAGAAATTCCTTGCCCGTTGGCGGCTCGCGTACGACTCTTGGCTGTGTATCCTTGGACTGATGTGGTGCTTGGCCATTGCCGGTATGATCTTCCTGCGCCGTCATACCTGGGGCTCCGCGCGTCGATTTTTGCATGGTTTTTTCCTTTCGAATCGATGGATAAGAGGAGAATGATTCAGAAGTCGGCTCGGAGTGTCCGTAGGTCTCCCATGGTTGCACCATCCCAATCTTTCCGACAGTTGAGCAGCGGTAATATACGATCGCCAAAAGTTTGAATCCCTGCGACCCAGTCCGGCCAGGTGAATAACATACCCTCAATGTTCTGATCCTTGGAAATATTGTCGATCTTTCGGGCGATCGTCTCATATGAGCCCACCAGGACGGGCACATTCATAAAAACCATATTCCCGGCCTCAATGTCCCCGGCCAGCAAGTCTTCATCAGCGCCAGCGTCTTCATTCCGGAACTGGCCCGAGGTGCCACCCTTGACCGTATCCAGACTTGCGGAATAAACCAGCGACTTGATTGCTTCTATATCGCCTCCGGCCACGATATCTGCGGCCGTCTGCCAGGCTTGGTCGTCGGTTTCTGCTGCGACAATTTGAAACAATCCGTAGATGCCCACCCGCGTACCGTACTTGGCTCCCGCTTGCTTGAGGCCGGAGGCGATAGCATGCAGCCGGTCGGGGGCAACCATCGCAAAACTGTGTCCACCAATCCGAGAGACAAAATCTTGGCCAGCACTCGACTGCCCCGCGGAAACGAGGGGAATCTCGTGCGTGGGCGTGGGCAAACACTGGCAGTCGTCCAGATCAAAGTACGGACTGTGGTGAGTCATTGTCCCGTCTCTCCAGAGGGTTCGTAGTACGTGTACGTAGTCGAGCGCATACGCATAGCGTTGCTCGTAATACTCATCACCGCGCCACAGACCCATCTGGGCATACTCGGGCTTATTCCATCCGGTGACAATATTGAGCGCGACACGACCACCGCTAATGTCGTCCAGGGTTGCCATTGTCCGAGCCACATAGGCAGGATGAAGCGCTAGGAGCGGCGCAGTCGGAATCAATCCGATCCGCTTCGTTACTGTGGCTAAAGCTGAGGTAAGCGAAAACGACTCCAGGCACCCATCCCAATACCCTGTCTCGCCACCGAACCCGCGAAATTTTATCATGGATAAGACGAAATCAAACCCGAAGCGCTCCGCTTCAAGGGTAATATCTCTGTTCAGCTCCCACGTCGGCATATACGGCGTAATCGCCTTGGTCATAATATAGCCATTACTGCCGTTAGGGAGAAAGACACCGAACTTCATAGGACTCCTCCGTCGGGAGAACGTTGACCCAACATGAATCGGACCGACCTATACCGTATTAGAGCACGGCTCTACAGCTGCTCGTGCAGCGGTTTTTCCCACTGCTTCTTACTTCTGCCCATAGCACCCTGATTGGCCCTGTCAACGCATCGCGTTGAAGCACTCAGGCTAGATGAGCTGACACCTTCTCCTTCAAGAGAAAAGGTCCTGACTACTCCTTGGCCGGAGCAAAGGCAAGCAGGACGTTGCCTGGTAGCCCGCCCCATTTGCTGTAGCCGGAGACAACGTACATCCAGCCGTCGACCACTACTGGGCCTGTGGCATCGAGCGCACCGCCCTTGCCCTTGGCTTTATTCACGGTTTGGTACGTGCGCGCGGTGTCGTATGTCCAGAGCACCCTACCGTCCCGCGTGTCGAACGCACGCAAATGACCACTGATCGAACCGGCGAACACGACACCCGGGATCGCAGTCACGGCCGCTGTTTGGGCTGGGCTGCACTGCGGGCGGTCCCCACAGGTGATCGCAGGCGCTTCCCACACCACGTGTCCGTCTGCAAGGTCGAGCGCTACCAGGCCACCGCCTGCATTGGGGTTCAGGGCCAAAGCGGGGTCGAGCAGGTCTTCACTGTCCCAGCTAATGTCGGCAATGGCTACGTAGATGTTTTTACCATCAGTCGCCGGCCCCCATTCGATCCCGCCCAGAATACCGCCTTGGGCGACTTGTCGCTGCCACAGCAGTTTCCCATTGTCATCGGGGTCCAGGGCATGCACTACTCCCGACTTTTGGGTTGCAATCAGCACGCGCTTCCCATTTGCGAGCGTGGATAAGCTCGGCGAACTGCCCATGTCATAGTCAGGGCCGGCGTCTTGAGGACAATTGACTTTGTCCTCCGTCCCACAGGACATATTCCAGGCATCTCCGCTCAAACCCTGGTAGGTCCACACGACATCCGAGGTGTCAACGTTGACGGCAAGCACAGCGTCACTCGTTGTTGTCGGCGGGTTGACGGAATTCTCGCCCGTACCGATATACAGCAAGCGCTTCTTGGCATCAAAAGTCGGCGCCGTCCACACCGTGGCACCAGCAGGTCCATAGATGTCCGCGCCGTTGGCATTCTCCCCGACCTTTGCGGGTTCCTGGTCGATGGTGTATCGCTTCCAGCGTTGTTCGCCACTGCTCGCGTCATAGGACACGACGCTGCCACGGAATGTACAGCAAGTGGCAGCAACCTTTGCAACAAGGGTGGACTCAAGAGAAGTCACCGGGACAATAAGCTGATTCCCGATCAACTGAAAACTACCCATAATGCGCGCAGCTGGGTGATCGTCGACTCGCTTGCGCCATAGCAGGCGTCCGTCTTGTGCATTGAGTGCATAGGCGTTGCCGCCAAGATCGCCAAAGTAGGCGACCAGCTGCTGTGCACTGCCAACTGTGGCTTCACCAATAAGGACTGAATTTTTCACCGGTCCGTCGGCTTGATAGGTCCAGTGGATGCACGCGGTTTTGGCGTCTAGTGAATACACCACGCCGCTTCGACTGCCAACGAAGATCCGCCCTCCCACGACGGTCGGTTGCGATTCGGCAATGGTTTCGCCAGGGAAAGCAAACGCCCATTGCAGTTCAAGCTTTTTCACATCGCTTAGGCTGAGTTTGGCAGACTCGGCATTCTGGAAACGCCTATTCTCTAGGCCGTTGCCCCAGCCGTTCCAGTGTGGTTCGATAAAAGTGTTTTCAGCTTTTGCGCGCGGCCAGCTTTGGTCAGTACATGTATTTTGCTGCTGAGCATTCCAATTAGGATCGTACGTTTTGCCAGTGATGTACTCAGCAACGGCAACACGTTCCGGCCCGTTGAGATTAAAGGTGCCAATGATCCGCATGGTGCCGGATTCTAAGGATTGGACAATGGATTCAGTCGGCATAGCTTTCAAAGTTTGCAACGTTGGCATCCGCTCCGCGCCACTCGTATGACAGGTTGTACACTCAGCCTTGTAGACGGCTTCGCCATCCCGCGACGCCCAGGTTTCGGTGCCCATAAATAGAAAGAACGAGAGGGAGAGGAGCACGGCCTGCATTTTTGACAGCTGCTTCAGCATGATATGTATCCTGCCTTTCGGTTTTGAGAAGTGGAGTTGCATAATACAACGTGTTTGGGCACGGTCATTCTACTTGTAGTCCGTAATCGTTCTTTTCTAAATAGGAGGAGAAGGTGGCCATTAAATTCACCGAGTTTTTTCATCGCCGTCCGGGCATGACGTCGGCTGCAT
>CAUZQN010000366.1:0-4160 GCA_963581605.1 uncultured Binatia bacterium (SeqCode) | reverse complement strand
GGCCTACGGGACAAGACGGAATTTCGTGAGGCGCTCTCAATGGGAACGGGTCGTCAGTGATTCGTTTGGACCGGCGGCGTGGTCTCACTCATCTTCGAGGTCACTTCCTCATCCGACATCCTATACACGACTTCCCCTCCCGGCGGGAACTGCATCGGCGGGTTATTCAAATCCACCTCGGGGTTTGCGACCTTACCGCCTTGTGATTCAAATGCAGGCGGACTTTTATACGTTGCTAACTCTTCTAGGTTAATGCCGTTCAGTTTGACCACTTCAGGATCAATCCAGGCTTCGGCATCAATCGCCTTGCCTTCTGAGGTCGCAAATTCGAGCATCATACCTTCGAGCCCGGCAAAATAGATCGACTTGCAAAAGCCATGATCCAGCGGACCCATGACCCAGTGCCCGTGCGAACGAACACGATCGCGCATGGCCAGCAGGTCCTCTTCAGTGTCCACATTCATCGCCAAGTGTTGCGCCGTACCGGGCGCCACGAGGCCCGCTGTCCAGCTGGGGTGGGATACGCCCATTTGGGGTTGAATCTCACCGCTCTCTGGTCCTTGGACAAAGGCAATCGACGAACTGTCACCCATCCTCACAAAGCCGTGAAAGGTGTTTTTCACCCCGTGCATCCAATACAGTGCAACCAGCTCCATACCCACAACTTGTGTAAAAAACTCGATTTGTCCCTTCATATCCTTGGTGCAAATCGCCAGATGATGAACGCCATTCGGTAAGCCCATAGTCTGCCCTCCCTCTTGGAATAGTGTGATGCTTGCAGCATCCCACTTGAGTTATGATGAGTCAAGCGCAAAATACGTATCAGTCCTCACTACTGGCAGCGCTGGCCTCAAAGTCCGAACCCAGCGCCACGCGGCGAACGGCCTGCGAGCGAGTAGGTTGATGTCCGACAGCTTCAGTGGGAGCCGGCCGTTCGGCAACCGTATTCGTCAGGCGTCCCAAACCGGAAACCTCAACTTCAATGACATCTCCCGGCTGCATAGGCCGTGAGTTGGCCGGGGTCCCGGTGAGAATGATATCGCCCGGCATGAGGGTCATGTGCCGGCATAGATCAGCTAGCTGGTAATCGATGCCAAAAATCATGTCAGACACGAGGGCATCTTGAACGACTTCCCCATTCAGATACGTCCGAATGAGTGATTCCCGCACATCCACTCCGCTCACAATGCCCGGTCCAATCGGACAAAAGCCGTCCATTCCCTTCACCCGCAACATCGAGCCCGCATCCGTATCTCTGTAATCGTGACAGCCTACGTCGTTCGCCGCAGCGAATCCGGACAGATACGACCACGTCTCTGTCCGCGGGACATTGCGCATGGGCTTACCCACGATTGCCGCGATTTCTCCTTCGTAGTTGAGATACCGACAATTCGCCGGGCGGTGCAGTCGTCCCCTATGGGTATTCAATGCACTAATAGGTTTCTGGAAATAGGTTGGTGTTTCCGGTGTAGCTGCACCGAACTCCGCTCGGCGCGAGTCGTAGTTGAGATGGATGCAAATGATCTTGGTTGGGTTACACGGCGGCAGATAAATCGCTTCGGTCTCTGCAATAGCACGGCCATCAGCCAAAACGAGTTGGTCATGATCCGGCCGCACCCATTGCTCAACCCCGTGGTGCAGAATTCGCCGCCATTCTTCCCGTTCACCGTCTAACACACTCATAGCTGGCTCCTTTGTAGACTCTTGTACTGGACAGACTCTAGTTGTTCCATTATGTCAGTCCGTGTTCAATGAGGGAGGAGAGACATGGCAAACATCCCAGCAGAAGTTCGCGAGGTCCGCGACCATATCAGGGCATTTATCAATGAAAAGGTCGTGCCGGTTGAGCCTATTCTCTACAAAGACAATGAGGAATCGGTCCAGGTTCTCGAAAGCCTGAAACAGCAAGCCAAAGACGAGGGCATTTGGGCCCTGGGGCATCCCAAAGACATAGGCGGTGGTGGTTTGCCATTTATGTCGTTTGTGTATCTCAACGAAGTTATCGGCCGCTCACATTGGGGTCAGGGGGCCGTCGGCTCGCTCACCATGCAAGATTCCATCATGTTGAATTTATACGGCTCCGAGACGCAGAAAGAGCGCTGGCTCAAGCCCCTGGTTGCAGGCGAAATTCTGCCTTCTGTGGGACTCACAGAACCGGAGGTGGCCGGCTCTGACCCGACCCTGATGCAAACCAAAGCCGAACTTGATGGCGATGTCTGGGTCATCAATGGTCACAAGTGGTTCACCTCGTATGCGAACAAAGCCGCCTTTACTACCGTCTTTTGTCAGACCGACCCGGACGCCGATCGGCACGCCAAGTTTTCGGCCATCATCGTGCCGACCGACACACCCGGATACACCATCGAACGCGTCGTCCCGACTATGGGCCATACGGGTGGTGGGCATTGTGAGGTCCGCCTCACCGATGTTCACGTGCCGCAAGAGAATTTATTAGGCGAACGTGGCAAAGGCTTTCTGATTGCCCAAAAACGTTTGGGGCCGGGGCGTATTTTTCACAGCATGCGCTGGCTGGGGCAGGCCCAGCGGGCGTTTGAACTCATGTGCGAGCGAGCCAAGAGTCGCTTTGCCCACGGCTCACTGCTGTCAGAAAAAGGCGAGATTCAGCGTTATATCGCTGAGTCCGCCGCCGAGATCCAGGCCGCGCGATTGATGACTTTAGATGCCGCACAGGCCATTGATGCCGGGGGTGAAGCGCGAGTCGAAATTGCGCTCATTAAGTTCTGGGGTGCGCGTATGTTACACAACGTTATCGACCGCGCTATTCAGGTCCACGGCGCACTCGGCGTGACCAGCGATACACCCTTAGAGTTCATGTACCGCGAAGCGCGCTACGCCAGAATTTATGACGGTCCCGACGAAGTCCATCGCATGACCGTCGCCCGACGTTTGCTGCGCGATCCGGTAAATGGCACACCGTGGTCGTAAAACTCTACGCTTCACAATACATCCCCTCGCCCCCATTTGGGGGAGAGGGAAACAGGAGCGGAGCGACTGTGGGTGAGGGGGATTCTTGAACGTCCACCCTCCCCTATTCGCTCATAGTGCCTGGTCTTGGCGGCAGGCCGGTAAACCCTTCGAGGACAACCATATTGGTGTATTCTGAGGCTGCATGCCGGAACGGAATAGCCTTTTGATACTCTGCTCCCAGCACGAGAGTGACCGTACCGTCATCGGCCAAACACCCGCGAAGTGTCTCAATCGTATCTTCTAAACGAGGGTCACTTCCATCAGCTTCAGGCGCTGAGTTCCCAATAATATCACGGCTGTCGCGTAGCATGTGGTCAACGCGGTGATCATTACACGATCTCTAGCCCTAACTTGTATTTCCTTAGCTGCATTCGCAGAGTGAACCCCCGAAAATACCAATCCGATCAGCGCGACCATCATCACACCCAGAAACCTGCAGTGAATCAGACGCTTATGGGAATTTTGAACAACTCGCTTTTCCATTTGATAAACTCCTGCTGTTGATGTTGAAAGCACGGACGAGCCTCCACCATTAGTTGAACAATTCGGATTAAAGTGAATTTCCAGATCCAAGCGAACGCTTCACACCTTAGTGGAGATCGGCGATACACGTGGTGTAATTTGGATCTTCTCGGCCAGTACGTTGCCTCCTTTGTACATCATTAACTGTAGGGCGGCCGGGCGCAGTCGCAACGATTACAACCCCGCCTGGCAGCCTTGCTCAGTGAATCGGCGAAGGCGTCCGTCGTTACTCATGAGTTTCAAGTTCTCGAACCCGCCTTTCCCGGGCTTCTATTAGGTTAGAGCCAAGAGAAACGACAGTGTGACTGGACCTGGGCTATTTTTCTTTTTATTCGTGGTGGCCGCCCCCTCCATTAACGACTCAGGCAACTATGATAGACTGCCTTTAGATTCTGCTGCAGGAACGTCAAGGAGACCGTAGCTATGCTTGGTTTTCAGCCAACCGAAGAACAACAACTGATTCGAGACACCGTCGCTGAGTTTGCCCGAGAACAGATCCGTCCCGTCGCCCACGATGCGGATGAGAGCGGCGAAATTCCTGGGGCAGTTGTGCAACAGGCATGGGAGCTGGGTCTCGTCCAGAGCACGATTCCCGAAGCCTACGGCGGTGTGGGGACGCCCTCTTCGGCTGTCACCGGCACGTTAATCTG
>CAUZQN010000365.1:0-4161 GCA_963581605.1 uncultured Binatia bacterium (SeqCode) | reverse complement strand
GCTCACCCCTCGGGGTGACAAGCTTGCGGTCGCCCCAGCGAGCAAGTTGACCCCGGAGCTGACCGCATTACTCAAAGCACACAAAGGCGAAATTTTACGCAGCCTGCGCATGGCCCACGTGACAAAGCAGGAGTATACGGTTGTCCACCACACTGATCCCGACCCATGTCCTCGCTGCGGCCAGAAAGTCTGGTGGATCAACCTGCAATATATTCCTGTGCGTCACACCTGCTACCCAAGCTCGACTGCAGACCATGTTAAGGAATGGCTCAAACCGCAAGGGCTGTAACGCGCCTCCCGAATTACGTTCCGATATGACGAACAGGAGGCCCTGACAGGCGAACGCCTTTCCATTCCCTTGCCACTCCCTCGGTGCAGCGTCCCTATAAGGTAAAGGTAAAATCTTCGACCAGTATCCCCGGCAACCGGCTGCTACCGGTTGACCGGGCGTGATATGTATTGGGGTCGAGCATAAACTCCCGCTCAGCAGTGATTCCGATCACCCCGGTGCCAAGGATGCGGTATACAGATTCATCAAACCGCATCACGTTGAGCGGTGCCTGGATCTCACCGTTTTCCACCCAAAACGTGGCAAAGCGCGTCATTCCGGTCATCCGGCACGCCTCTCGATCAGAGTAGTTCAGATACCACAAGTTATTGATATACACGCCTGTGTCGAGACGTTCGAGCGGTGCGTCTTGCGTCAACTCGCCCGAAACCATCTCAACCGACTCAAGGGCTTCCCAGCCGGACGATCCGTTCGTGGGTACCCCATATTCCTTGGCTGACCGAGGAGACACAAGGCAGTCGCCCAGCGTCCCGTTTTCTATCAGTCGGACTTGATCCGGCTTGCGAAAGCCATCTTCCTGAAAGTTCGGGGCCACACCATCGCGTGTATTTTCGAGCAGCGTAATACCAGGGTGTAGTCGCACACCTTCTTCAATCATTTTGATGAGTGGCGTTTGCTTGGTGCGCTGCTCTTTGAGACCAAACCCTCCCCAGTTCAGTAATTCAATGACTTCACACACGGCAGCCGGCGCAAGATAGACTCGGTATTGACCAGGGGAAATCGTCTTTGCCGGAAATGAGAGACTCTCAAGTTGCTGGACCGCCTTATCCACCTTGTATTGGAATTCTTTGGGATTCCAGACAAAGCCGGCGTACGCCGCTTTCACCGCCTTATCGCCGCTCAGGTAGAAGCTCCAGTCCACGTTATACGTATAAGTAGAAAACCAGTTGCGCTGGCCGAAGGAATTCGCAAAACCGGCATGGATACCCCCAGCGGCATACATCCCCACCAGGTCTCGTCCGCGTCCGGCCTGCAGGATGGCCTCGACAATGGCCCCACGTTCTTCAGGCAGCCGATTCTCTCCAAGGTGCTCACTTGACTCCACCTCAGAGGCATAGAGTAGATGCGGATCTTCGGGTAGATACGGCAACTGAGCACGCAGCCTATCGACCAAGGTGGCTGCTCGTTCACGATCAACACTAAAGTCGCCGCACAGCGTAATGTCACCGCCGGCCTGGCGCTGTCCGACAATGAGTTTGATGTCCAATGACCGCTGCGCAACAGTGCCGGCCTGGCGTATGGCGCTCCGGTTGAAACGCACAAAGTCCGAATCTTCAGCAAAAAAATTACATAACACGATTTCCTCAGCGCTGAGGCGTTCTATGACAAAATCGACCAGCCGATAGAAGTAGTCCTGCATGGCTTAGACCCCGCCAAAAACCTCAACGTCGGTAAACACACAGGCCGGAGCGGCGTGGCCAACGCGAACGATTTGATTCGGCTCGCCCTTACCACAAAAGGGCGTCCCAAGGACCTCAAAGCTATCCATGTTTCCGACCATTTTGAGATTGCGCCAGAACGTGGCTGAAATCCCACGGTAATTCGGTTTCTTGACGACAGTAGTCAGCTTACCGTTTTCGATGAGCCGGCCCCATTCACAGCCGAATTGGAATTTGTTCCGAGAGTCATCAATGGACCACGAACAATTTGTTCGCATATACACTCCGCGCTCTATCGCGGCAACCATGGCATCGAAATCCGACTGTCCGGGCTCAAGGTTTAAATTTGCCATGCGATCAATCGGCGGTCGGTTCCACGTTGTCGAGCGGGAGTTTGCCACGCCCGGCAGGCCCGAACGGGCTTGGGACGTCACCCCGCCGAGACCGCGCAGTAACAGACCATGCCGAATGAGATATTCTTTGTGCGCGCGGTGGCCCTCGTCATCAAACTGATAGCTGGCAAACTGCTCCGGCCGAGTTGGATCAAAGGTGATATTCAGCAACGCGGAGCCATACTGGTACGACCCAAACATCTCCGGTGTCACAAAACTGGTTCCCGCATAGTTACGCTCATCACCGAGAATACGGTCCAGCTCAAGCGGATGGCCGATGGACTCGTGGATCTGGAGCATCATTTGATCCGCTGCCAACAGGACGTCCATTACCCCGTGCGGACAATCTGGAGCGCTGAGCAGCTGGAGTGCCTCAGCGCTCAGCTGAGGCGCAGCCTCTCGAAAACCTGTTTGATCCAGCACCTCAAGGCCACCTTGGCGACAATAGCCGCGCCCGCCGAATGTCCGGGTTTGGGTTTCCGTTCCGGCGTTTGCTGTGACGCTTAACATCGGCACGGTGTAGCAAAGCCGCTGGTGCGCACGGCCTCCACCATTGGTGATAAAGAGCGTATCACACTCCGCATACCACACATCGGCTTCCCAATCCACGATCCGCTCGTCCGTCTTCAGTCGGGCACTCTCGGTCTGCAGCAGGCCAATCTTGTCTTGGAGAGGCAGCGTATTCCAGGCCGTGGTCACCGGCGTTTCATACTCTCCGCGTGGATGATCAAAAGCAATGTGGGAGAAATCCGTCACACTGCAAGTAGCACTCCGCCGAGCCCAATCCGACGCCTGCTCGAACGCACGGCGCAGTCCCGCTTCAGTCACATCGCTGCTGCCCGCATACCCCAAGCCACCACTATCGACAACCGTGACCATTGCGCCAATATCGTCCCCGTTCGAGACCGGTTGTAAAATATTCTGACGTACGGACAGGGACTCCGACCGTTCGTGCACCATCCGTAAGGAGCAAAAATCCACCTTCGGCATAACCCGCTGGAACCGCTGCGCTATCTGGCTGTGCCGCTTATCCATCACTTCTTTCAGTATTCAAAATGACTTCATGAATTTCCAGCACATTGGGTCCGGCAAACATTTCTGCCGGTGGACGGTTGCTATGAGCGATACGAAAGGACTCACTTTTGGTCCAGTCCCAGAAAACCTGTTCACTTTCCCAATAGGTCTGCACCAGGTAATACCCCTGCTCTTCTTTCTCTTCCCACTCGCCGGTTTGGTGATTGAACCGACGCTGAACAGGTCGTAGGACCAGATTTCTAATAAACCCAGGAGACTTATCGATAAGATGGGCTCGGTTTCGAAAACGATCTTCAAACTCTTCTTCCATCCCGGCAGCAACTGGAATACGATTCGTCACAATAAACATAGTCAGTCCTCCTCTGCTCAGAAAAACCCTCTTCGTTCTTTTCACCTTCGTCCAGCTCCAATGGTAAGATAGTCGCTGCAGGGATGGAAGAGCGGCCAAACCTGGTGCCAAGAAGAAGCGACCCGGAATGATAGGGTCACCGCATTGTCCCAGACTTCCTATGCGGACTTGGAGGCTCTCATACAGGCCCGATCGGACACTTTGGGCTCTCCCCGCCGAGCTTGACCCAGTTGCGTTTCGCACAAAAAAGCAATAGGGTTTACTGAGGATAGTATCCACTCCAAACGACATCATCTGATTGGTGTTTTGAGCTGGTTCACAAAATTATAAGCCCTGGGGACCCCCTCAGTTGATCCCCTCAGGGCTCCTTTATTTTTCAGGAGGTCTGGACGTGACGAAACTCTTTGTTGGTAACTTGACCTTTGCAGCAACGACTGCTGAACTTGAAACGCTCTTTGCTGCATCCGGGACGGTCGCCTCGGTCAATATTATTACCGATAGATTTTCAGGCAAATCTCGCGGGTTCGGCTTTGTCGAGATGGAGAGTGAAGAAGAAGCCCAGGCCGCCATCGAGCGCCTCAATGGAAATGAATTCCAAGGCCGCCCGCTCACGGTGAATGAAGCTCGACCTCAGAAAGAACGCTCGCCTAGAAGAGA
>CAUZQN010000364.1:0-4166 GCA_963581605.1 uncultured Binatia bacterium (SeqCode) | reverse complement strand
GAGCATTCGGTCAATACGATACGGCTTTTCGTCAATATCTTCAAGGAACAAAATCGCCCCAGCTGGATCAAAAGCAAATGGCGTCCCGAGTGTGGTAGTGAGGACGGACAAACAGCCCCCCAGCAATTGCCCTTCGGCCACTCCGGACTGAATAGTCGTGCGGAACACAAGCCGTTCCTCGCCCATACCGCCGGTCAGGAGGTCGAAGAGGTGCGCTTTGGAGCGAGGCGAGAGGCCCGCGGCAAATTCACCTGCCACAAGCGGGCCATGGAAACAGACCAACCCGGCCCGGACAAAGGCGGTCAGGAGCAGCGTGGCATCACTATAACCCAGAAAAATTTTAGGCTGTTGGGTAAGCACCGAAAAATCAAGCAGCGGCAAAATACGACCCGATCCATACCCGGCCCGACTACAAAAGACGGCGCGTATGGCAGGGTCTGCAAACATGGCGGTCAATTCATCCGCGCGTTCCTGATCCGTACCCGCGAAAAAACGTTCGCGTTTGAGCGCGGACTGTCCAATCTGCACAGAAAATCCATCTCGCCTCAGCGCGGCACAACCCTGATCGAGCTTTTCCGCTTGTACCGCAGCAGCCGGCGATACGATCCCGATGAGGTCGCCTGGCTGCAGTCTTGGAGGCTTGTGTATGGACATCCTTTACGGGGCACCAAAGAAGCGCTTTTTGTCCTCGGCGACGCGGTCTTCATAGTCCCGCTCCAATAACGCGCTCGGCACGTAGAGCGGTTCGATTCGTTTGCGCGTATCCCAGACTTGCTCACACGCGGTCACCAAGTGTTTCAATTGTTCTGGGAAGAGTCCTTGAAAGCCATCCGACTTGGCGATCAACGGATTCGGATGGACTTCGACAAGCACCACGGAAGCACCCGCCATCACGCCAGCCAGCGTCATGGGATGAACGAGATCCCGCAGCCCTGTTCCGTGCGACGCATCGACCGCAATCGGCAGGCAGGACAGCTGGTAATGAAAGGCCGCCACTCCGCCCAAATCTAAGGTATTGCGCGTATACTTATTCGCGCTCATGATGCCCCGTTCACACAGAATGACGTTTTCTTTACCTAGAGCCATGATACGTTCAACCCACAGCAAATACGCTTCCATGTCTAACGAATTGCCACGTTTGTGAATAACCGGCAGCGGCGTGTCACGCATCCGGTTCAGCAAGGCTTGGTTTTTGGCGTTAGGTTCGCCAATTTGCAGGCAGTCTATTCCGAGGTCTTCGTACAGCGAGACATCGCCCGGATCAAGCACTTCGACCACCGTAGGCAAAGCAAACTCACGACCGGCTTTGACAATGAGGCTCAATCCCGTACATAATGCCTCCTCCGAACTCGACCCTATGCCTTCCCAGCCGCTATACGGGCTGGAGCGGTATTTCACCACCCCGCCGCGCAGCGCCTTGCCGCCGGCTTCTTTGACAATGCGCGCGGCTTCCATAATCTGGGCTTCGCTCTCGACCGAACACGGACCGGCGATAACAGTAACCGCGTCTCCGCCGACTTCGATATTATCTATCCGAACCGTTTGATGAATGAGATTACCAGGGGAACCCTTTTGGGCCACGCGTTTATACGCCCGCGAGATGGGAATCAAACTCTCCACCCCGCCCATCTCTTGGACTTCGCCGGTTGGCAGGCGGGTAATATCGCCATACACGCCGATGAGGGTGATTTCCTCACCGATCATTTTGCCGGTCTTAAAGCCCCAGTCGCGAAGTTTATTTTCAATAGCGACGACTTCTTCTGCTGTCGCCCGCTTGGTCATTTTAATCAGCATAATGACACCTCAACTGCTTCTTTCCGAAGAAAGAGCCCATGAAATACAAAAAATGACGAACGAATAGTGACAAAGAAAATATATGCCCCTTAGGGGGCAAAATAGAAGGTGAACGGCGGAAAAAAAGGAGAATATTGCACCTGCATCGCCATGACATTTTCACCACTAACGCCTCTTTTGAAGCCTTGTCAATATGCTGATGTGGTTATGCCCGGGGGAGAGAGAATCGGGGGAAGTACGAACTGCAGGCTATGCTTTTAGCTCCAAAGGGACGAGCGCAAACACCATCAGCCCGTTGGTTAGCGCTCGGACTTCCTCATCGGAGCGTCCCTTTAACCTCACACCAAGGATCTTTTCTCCGATCAGACGAGTCAGCAGTGGGTGGGCTTTTATGAAACGAAAGATCCACTCACCCCCCTCCGGGCCTGAGACATCAGTGGCTTTAGCCTGAAAGCGCTTCCGACCTATTTGGACCTCTATTACTGAATGAGCCTCAATATTTTTTACCCAATCGCAGTTCCGCCCCCAGCCTGGTTGGACATAGTATCGGCCGCAGGCTGGGTCGTGCCCGACCAAGTCAAGGATAACCATATGCGACTTTCCAGTACGACGACCTTTGGTCGTGATCATTATCCAGCGCAGGCCAAACAGGCACTCGTAGCCGGGCATCCCCAGCCTATACAAGACGACGGGGAGACGGAAAAACCAGAGCATGAGGCGATTAGGTCGAGGGGGAAACGAGAGCGTCATTATTCTTTGTGGCAGCTTAAACGAATATGCTGGAAACCCATGGGTGAGCAACCAGGTATGCCGTTGCCACGGGATACCTTACCGAGGCTGCAAGGTCATCAGCACTGCTCGATTGGGCCGCAAGGTAAAAATCGGATCGGGCTCAACCGTGCAGCCAGGAACGAGGCTGAGGCGATATTTCTGAGCCACGGTAGCCAAGACGAGTTGGGCTTCCATCATCGCAAACGTATTGCCTATGCACTGACGCGGACCACCGCCAAACGGGAAGTAGGCGTAACGTGGACGTTCAGCCACCCGCTCCGGTGTAAACCGTTCAGGATCAAACCCTTCGGGGTTGTCCCATATGTCAGACCGCCGATGGGTGACATAAGGACTGTGGAGCATCATGGCGCCTTTTTTAATCCGATAGCCCCCGATTTCATCATCATCCACAATGCCGCGTCCGATGGCCCAGGCAGCCGGATACAACCGCAGGGTCTCGTCAATAATCATGCGCGTGTAGGTCAGGTTGGCGACGTCTTCAATCGTTGGCGTACGACCGCCGAGCACCTCGTCTAATTCTGCATGGAGTCTCCGTTCGACATCTGGGTGTTTAGAAAGTAGGTACCAGGCCCAGGTCAGGGTGACTGCCGTGGGCTCGTTCCCAGCGCCCAGAAAGGTCATCACCTCGTCGCGCAGTTCCTGATTGGTGAGCCCCTCACCCGTTTCTTCATCTCGGGCGGCGAGCAGCATGGATAATAAATCTCCCGTGTCCTTCCCGGCCTCGCGGTGCGCATTGATAATACTGAACACATTGTCGTCAGACAGGCGCATGGCTTTCCGAAAACGCAAATTCGTGCGGGAGGGTACCCATACAGGCAGCGAAAGCGGCCGACGCATGCGATGATTCAAATATTCCAAGGGAATCAGCCTATCCCGCTGCATCTCATCAGTAGAGGGTTGACTCAGATCGGTACCGAAAAGCGCCTGGCCAACAATAGGTGGTGGCCAGTTCCTGCATCTCGGTCATAATATCAAGCGGTCGGGCGTCCTGAGCAGCGGCTGTCCAGGACTCTAACATCGACAGGGTGGAATCAGTCATGCCCACGGCAAAGCTAGCGATCTTTTCGCGGTGAAAAGCAGGTTGGGCCAGTTTCCGGCGGCGACGCCATACGTCGCCGTCACTGGTAAGCAGGCCTTCGCCAACGACGAGTTTAAACAGATCATTAAACTGGTTTTTCTTGCTGTAATTGTGGTTGTTGTCTTGCAAGACGTGTTTGACGTAGTCCGGATGACTGAGAAAATAGCTCAGCCACGGCCCCGCTCCGAAGCGGACAACATCTCCATGCTGGCGAGCCGCGTCCATATATATGCTCAACAGATCACGCGGCGAGCCAAAGTTGAGAAAGTGAAGCAAGTCGAGGAGTTTCGCCGGCGGGCCAGGCGCCTCTCTCAGCACCGCTTTTCCCGCTTGTGACTGAACAGGCTGGGGGTAAAGTTTGTGCTCGATTGCTTGGGCATCGGTTTGCATCTAACGACCTCCTTGGGTGACCGGCCGTCTCGCTCTATACTGGTGACTCCATGTTTAGGAAAGGAACTCGGGTGTTCTATTTATCAACTTAGCAGAGGCGAAAAGGGAAATT
>CAUZQN010000363.1:0-4169 GCA_963581605.1 uncultured Binatia bacterium (SeqCode) | reverse complement strand
TAGACTGCCTGGCTCTGAAAGTCAGACAGGAAAGGACGGCTGGGAGCGTGCGTATCCCTTGTGCTTAGGGGGTGTGGCTCCCTCCTTTAACGTGGTGGGCGGGCTCATAGCGGTAAACAATAGGCGGTCAAGGCGAAGATCCTCTATCTCTCTCTGCCCCCTTTGCCGTAGCCTCCCGACTTTATACCCTCCTTATTACTTTTATCGGAGACAAAGAACGTGTTAGATTCTCCCTCCTCCTTTAAACAGCAGCTCGTTGCAATAGAAAAACGCGGGCTGCGGGCTGTGGCTCGGGGCGTTGTCTCCTATGCCAAGACCATTCTCAGCATATGCCTACTCATTTCTGTTGCGGCTTCGTTTTATACTGTTCAGCACCTTGAACTGGTAACAGGTCGAAATGATCTGATTTCGACCGACAAGCGCTACCTCCAGCTGGATGAGGAGTATTCTGAAGAATTCGTCGGCGTCGACCAAGTCGTCGTCGTCGTCGAACCGCAGGATATTGCGCAAGGCAAAGCCTTTATCACACGTCTGGGTGAACGACTTGCCCAGGACCGCGAGCATATTGCAGAAATTTTTTATCGGGTTGATATATCCTCACTAGAAGGTAAAAAATTACTGTATTTGTCGGCTGCTGATCTGCACGATTTACAGCGCAATCTTGAGGACTCCCAAGAGATCATCAAGGACCTGCTTGCCAAGCCTGGTTTGAATACACTGTTTGAAACAATCAATACCCAGGCTAGTAGTGCGGTTGTGTCGCATTTGGTCGAGGACCTCCTCGGTCTCGGGGCGGAGACAGAATCAGAAGAGGGGTCTGGAGAATTCTCTGCCTCGCAGCTTTCGTTCCTCAAGGCCCTATTGCAAGAGATTGCACGAGCCTTAAGAGGCGGCGAGTATCGCTACCGCTCCCCATGGGCGGAGTTTTTTGGCGGCACGGGAGAGCTTGATGATGACGGATTTCTCATTTCTGAGAACCGCAAATTCATGTTCTTTATGGTCGAGGCCAAAGAGGACGAAGCTGCGGGTTTCAGCGATCTCCAAGACTCAATGGCGGCTATCCGCCAGGCGATTACCGATACCAAGGCGGAATTTCCTGGCGTGGCTGCCGGCGTGACCGGAACGAAAGCGCTGGGGAATGACGAAATGCTCAGCGCCCAAAACGATACCGCTGTTGCGACCGTGGTGTCGCTAGCCGGTATTGCCCTCCTCTACGTTCTCTTTTTTCGGCGGGTTCGGCATCCGCTGTTTATTCTCTCCGCCCTCATGATCGGACTGAGTTGGACCATGGGATTTGTGGCTCTCTCTGTCGGTCACCTCACCATTATCACCGTCTTTATCGCGCCTATGTTACTCGGCTTAGCAGACGATTTTGGCGTCCACTTTATGACCCGCTACGAGGAAGAGCGTGGCAAGGGGGAGGACCGCGCGCAGGCTATTGCCATCGTTTTTGAGCAGACGGTGCCGAGTATTATCGCAGGCGCATTGACCACATCGTTGGCTTTTTTTGCGATTGTACTGGCTGACTTTCGGGGGATCCAGGAGCTGGGTGTGATCTCTGGCGGCGGCATTCTACTGTGTCTGCTTGCCGTGCTGACCTTTCTCCCAGCATTAATCATCAGCGTGGACTCATTTTGGCCTTGGTCTGTCTCATCTGGACAGCAAACAAGCTCAACGGGCGCCTTTTTCAGGCTGGGAAAGCTGGTCGAACAGACACGCGGTGTACTCCTCGTCGTGGTTGGACTTGCGACGCTTGCGGGATTGTTTGCCCTGCCTCTGGTCTCCTTTGACTACAACCTATTGAACCTCCAAGCCCACGGGACGGAGTCTGTTGAGTGGGAAAAGAGGATTATTGAAAACTCCGAGCGCTCATCATGGAACGCTTTGGCCACGGCTTCAACGCCGGAAGCCGCTCGACTCAAGGCTCGAGCATTTGCCGCTCTGTCTACTGTGGAAACCGTTGAAAGTGTGGCGTCGCTGATTCCCGACGGACAATCCGAACGCATGGCCGTTCTTGAGACCATCCGGCCGCTTCTGAGCGATTTGCCGCCGCTCCGGAATGACCCTATGGCAGTGGATGTGCAACAGCTCCAGCGTACGTTGGATAAACTCCGACTCAAAATTCGTAGCGAAGAAAATGGAGATGAGAAGACCGTCCTGCATGCGACGCGGCAGCATCTCCTGGCCGTTTTTGAGTCCCTGCGCACCTTGCCTGAGCAAGACACCCAAAAGAGTCTTAACGTCTTTCAGAACGCCCTGTTTCTTGACTTCCAGGATAAATGGTCGCTCCTGAGCAATAATCTCTCTCCGTCCGGTCCTATTACATTTTCCGATGTCCCGGCCCAGTTGCGCAGCCGCTTTGTGAGTCGGGATGGTCAGAAGTTTCTCTTGCAAATCTATCCCAAAAAGAATGTCTGGGAGCGTGAACCACTTGAAGAATTCATTCGGCAGTTGCGCAGCATTGATCCAGATGTGACGGGCTCACCCATTATCGGTTTTGAGTCAATTGGCGCCATGAAGGACGGCTATGTCGAAGCCGCTTGGTATGCCCTGCTGGCGGTCTTGGTGGTGACGTTCCTTGCGTTGCGGCGCGTGGGAGATGCGCTGTTGGCGATCCTGCCACTTGGCCTGGGTATGGTCTGGACAGCCGGGCTGATGTGGCTGTGGGATGTACAGTTTAACCTGGCCAATATGGTCGCTGCTCCGTTGATTATCGGCATTGGAGTAGAGAACGGTATCCATCTCGTGCATCGATTCAGAGAAGGGGAAGACAGCACGGTGGCAAACTTGATCGCCGGGAGTACGGGTCAAGCTGTAGTCCTTTTCTCGCTCACTACCATGGTCGGGTTCGGCAGTTTGATGGTGGCCAAGTATTACGGCATTTTTAGCATGGGATTGTTGCTCACCCTGGCGGTGGGAAGTGTATTGGTGGCATCCATTGTGGTCTTACCGCTGCTTTTGTATCGTTCGGACAAGACTGAACAAGAAGTGACCTCTGTGCCGGACTCAGCTGGCACAGCTGACGCAGTCGAAGAATTTTCTGTCCGTGGGCAAGCCCAAGACGTCCAAGAGGCCCAAGGAGATGCCTCCTAAAAAGGAGGTCTCCTAAAAGGAGTACTACCAGACGATGGTCGATGGTCCTGACTTTGTTCGATCTTTGCGCAATGCGGGCTTTGATTTTTTCACCGGGGTGCCGTGCTCTCTGGTGAAGGGCGTCATCGCCACGCTTGAAGAGCGTAGCGGCTATATTGCGGAGACACGTGAAGATGCTGCTATTGGCCTGGCTGCCGGAGCCTATATGGCGGGTAAGCAGCCGGTTGTGATTATGCAGAATTCCGGGCTGGGTGTGTGTTTAAACGCGCTCTCCTCCTTGAGCTTGATCTACACCTTGCCGTGCCTACTCCTGATTACGTGGCGCGGCTATCAAGGCAAAGACGCCCCGGAACATGTGATTATGGGCAAGATTCTTCCCGACCTCTTGTCCGCCCTGGAGATCCCGTATCACGTACTTGAGGCAGAGAGCATCGAGAAGTCTATCGTCTGGGCAGCCTCGACTTTGAAGCAGACGAGTTGTCCGACTGCGCTCGTACTGCCACCCGGAGTCATAACATGACTTCTCGCAAACCCCCTCATATGACCTTGGTCAGCGCTCTGCGTGTTGTGCTACCGCTGTTGCAGGATGAACTGGTTGTGCACGCAAACGGGTTTATCTCTCGTGAGTCGTTTAATCTTGAAGATCGCCTCGGTAATTTCTATATGATCGGTTCTATGGGTTTGGCCTCGTCGATTGCTCTAGGCGTAGCGCTGAGTAAACCGGAGCGCCGCGTCGTTGTCTTTGACGGGGACGGGAATGTGCTGATGAATATGGGCTCACTGGCGTTGATCGGCGCCCAGCAGCCGCACAACTTGGTCCACCTCGTCTTTGATAACGAAGCCTACGGCTCAACCGGAAACCAACCGACTATTTCCAACCATGTAGCCCTTGACGCAGTGGCCGGTGCCTGCGGCTATATCGATGTGAGACGCGCCGAGACTCCGGATCAACTGCAAACGGCAGCGCAGGACCTATTGGCCCAGCCCGGTCCCTCTTTCCTGTTGATTAAAATTGAGCCGGATCGGGCAGAGCGGAAAATCGGTCGGATTACACACGAGCCACCCCAAATCGTCGC
>CAUZQN010000362.1:0-4170 GCA_963581605.1 uncultured Binatia bacterium (SeqCode) | reverse complement strand
CTGCCCTGCTCAGAATCGCAACCAATGGCCGGCCGGAGAACCGGAATTTCAACGCACCATACAGGAGTACTTTGAAGCCGCAACGGCCTTGAGTCAGCGCATGCTGCCTTTGTATGCGCGTGCGCTCCATTTAGCACCAGACTTTTTTCTGGACAAATTCCCTACAGACCACGCCTTAAACGTGCTGCGTATTTCCCATATGCCACCCGACGCGCTTGCAGACAATGAGTTTAATATCTGTCCGCATAGCGATGGCTCGTTTGCTACCTTGCTCGCGACGTCGGACCAGCCAGGCTTAGAAATCCTGTCACAAACGGGCCGCTGGATCACAGCACCGTTGATCCCAGATGCCTTTGTCGTCAACTCGGGAGACCTGCTCACCCGCTGGTCAAACGGCCGCTTTCTCTCAACCCCGCATCGGGTACGCAATGTATCCGGGACGCACCGCTATTCGACGTCGTTTTTCTTTCAGCCCACGCCGGAAACACTTATTGACTGTTTGCCGACCTGCTATGGGCCGGATAATCCTCCCAAAAAACCGCCCATTACCTGCGGGGCGTATATGAAGAAATTCTTGGAGGCGAGTTTCGCTTTAGGCGATACGATGTACAACGAGCAGGGCGAGCTCATGCCAGCGTCTAAAACCCCAGCTCCATAGCCGCTAACATGTCCAGCACCTCGTCGCGTTTGAGCGAGTGCAGCGGTGCCGAGCGCAGGTCACGGAAAGCGCGCTCCAAGAAATTACTCTTCAGATAGCCGAGCCCACCGGCAATGCGGGTCGCCAAATCGCCGACCGCCAGCATCTCGTCAGCTACATAGGTGCGTAGCATTTCGACCGTCGGCACTTGACGCTCTCCGTACGGACGTTGCTCAGATATTTCTCGGCTGGTTGTGTAGAGCAGCGTCCGGCACGCTTCTAAGCGGTTATACATCTCGCCTATGGCAAACCGATTCCAGGCGAGATCGCCCACCCGCTTATCAGTTTTTTGTACCTTGCGCGTACGGGCGTATTCCAGGACGTGGGAATACATGGCCTGGCCGATGCCGAGGTAGCAGGCGGAAAATGACAGACAGTACCAGTGCGCGACTTGGGCAAACTCTTCAAAGAAATGGCCTTCTTCGCCGACGCGTTGGTCCGGAGTGGCGAAGACGTCGTGCATGCTGATGGCGTGACTGCCTGTGGCCCGCATCCCCATAGCATCCCAATTCTCAATGACTTCGAGACCCGGCGCGTCGCGTGGCAGCAGAAACACACAGCCACCTGAGGCGGGTCCGGTATAGCCTTCGAGCGACACACTAATGCCAAAATAGTCGACCGCAGGCACCAAGGTGGCAAAGACCTTCTTGCCGTTGAGGATGTAGCCATCAGACACTTTACGCGCGGTTGAAGATGGCGCCATGATCGAGCGCGCCCCACCCCCTTCGGTATAATAGCCGTTCATGAGCATCGCTTTACGGCCCACATTACCAAGATACAAATCCTTCTGAGCCGGAGTCATGAACGGCGTATAAAAGCCAACCGTATTGCAGTGCATATTGATGGCAAATGCCGTGGCGGCACAGCCTTGAACAAGCTGTTCCTGGGCAAGAATGAAGGTCAGCGGGCTTGCTTCCCAACCGCCATATTCCCGTGGGGTAGTCATCGTGGTGTAGCCGGTCTCTTTCAAGCGGGCGATGTTCTCAAAAGGAAAGCTGCCTTCGCGGTCGTGCTGTTCGGCCCGTGTGGCAAATTCAGCAGCAAGCTCCTTGGCGAGATTGATAATGCGCTCTTGGTCAGACGTCAGATCGAGAAACACGCTTTCCTCCTAGGGGGCTGGTTGTCCTCTTTGCTGCCACTGTCATTTCATGGAGTGATTTAACACTGCTTGCATTACCTGTACTGCTGAGCCAAAAAGGAATTTATCGAGCACCAAATACCGGATATGCTTCCATATAACCCATCTCGACCAGCTCAGTGCGCGGTGCCCGGCGGGCCATTTCCTCTCGTATGGGTGCAGTATCAATCTGGCGCGAAAAGCCGGGCAGCCAATCATCGTGATGACCGAGAATGACTCGGCGCGGGTGAAGCAGGCTCACCTGCTGGGCGACAAATTGAGCAAGCGTCCCCTGGATCGGCTCGCCATCAATATTTCCCCGGCCTGCCGCCGCGAGGATGGCTACATCAGGCCGAATGTCCTGTAAAATACCTTGCCAGTGACCGGACGTATCCTGATACAGCAAGCTGCCTTCAGGTGTGTCAAAAAAATACACCAGCGCCCCACCGTCACCACGCGCGCCCTGCGCAGAGGCTTGGAGGTGGGAGACCACGTCATCACCCATGGCTTTGAGCTGATCCCACAGCCCCTCCATTTTCTCTTGCTGCTCTTGGTAGGTCACACCGAGTTCGCCTATACACACCGCGTCAGATTCCGGCAGGGGTTCTGTGCTCCACACACAGGAGTGTTGGCTGGGATAGACGTCAACGCTGATATCTGGTGACAAACGAATCTTTTCTCCGCCGGCAACCGGCAGGAGTTGTTCTTCGGGCACGCCTTGGGCGGCCATAATGCGAATCGACTCGTACGAGCCTATGATTTTCGCACCTGTCGCCTTAGCGATACGCTCGGCCCCATACAGATGGTCGAAGTGGGAATGACCGACCACAATCCAGTCGGCCGTATGGATAGCGTCAACCGTAATGCCGGTTGGAGTAGCACTCGGCACCCGGTCGATATACGCGTCCAACATAACGACCATATCGCCCAGCGTCAGTCGAAAGGTGGCACAACCCATCCAGTCTAAGGTGGCGGCCATTCAGTCTCCCCATCCATGCCCATCCGTGCCCGCGACCAGTTTTAGGCAGCAGAGACGGATTCTTTGAGCTTATGCTGAAATGCTTTTCGAAACTTCCGCATCTTGGGATGGATGACCATCATGCAATACCCCTGGTAGGGATTCTGGCGGTAAAATTCTTGGTGCTGGCCTTCGGCAGGATAAAAGGTCGTCAGCGCAACGATTTCCGTCACAATCGGATTGAACCACAGCCCAGACGCGTCGGTCTCCTGTTTGGACTCCTCAGCAATACGGCGTTGTCCTTCGTTATGGTAGAAAATGGCCGAACGGTACTGTGTGCCGACATCGTTGCCCTGACGGTTGAGTGTCGTTGGATCGTGGGTTTGCCAGAAGATTTCGAGTATTTCAGAATAGGAGATTACATCAGGGTCGAACGTAATATGCACAACCTCGGCGTGCCCCGTTGTGCCTGAACAAACGGCTTCGTAAGTTGGATTATCCACCGCTCCTCCGGTGTAGCCAGACACGACGCTGAGGACGCCTTCGACCTCGAGATATACTGCCTCAATACACCAGAAACAGCCTGCGCCCAAGGTTGCGATTTCCTGCCGATCAGCCATAGTTCCCTCCGGTTTTTCCTACTGTCCGGTAGCCGGTCGCGGCTGTGTTGGCATTCACCCCACCGATCTCCCCTGGCCAATACAGATGAACGGCTCCCTGACTACACAGAAATGTACCATTTTCAGACGGGGTATCTCAAGACATCGGATAAGATTGCGCAAGATTGCGCAAAATTGTGAGCAGAGTCGAGGGCAGTTCATAAGAAAGAGAATTTGAGCAATACGAAAACGGCACAAAACGGCAGCAAACGGTGCAAGTCATCCTTTCGTCTGCCCAAGGATCTTTTGCACGCTGGTGATCTTATCCTGCAGGCTTTGGTCTCTATCCGTTCGCGTGCCGAAGCGGAGATTAGTCGAAATCCGTGGCGCGCCCATGGCGTGCAGCACTTCATGGCAACGTTTGATCGCTGCAAAGACCGCATCCCACTCGCCTTCTATATTGGTGCCATAGGCATGCAGCTGAATCTTCAGCCCGGCTTCTTCCAAAATCCGCACGCAAGCAGCTACATATTCAGCCACGGAGGTCCCAACTCCTAAGGGAACGACGCATAGGTCGGCAATGACTTTCATCAGGCTATTCTCCGAAATCTATTACGCCTGAGACAGACTGGCCGGCTTCAAGCGTGACCTCACCCTGCCCCCACATAGAACCTGAGGCATCAAGGGTCAACGTTCAGGCAGCATCACCACGGCAAATCGTGCTCCATGCTCTTGACTCAGGCGCGCCATAGCGCCAATCAGCTTCGCAACTTTCTCCACAATGGCATTGGTCTGGGGT
>CAUZQN010000361.1:0-4170 GCA_963581605.1 uncultured Binatia bacterium (SeqCode) | reverse complement strand
TCCAGAACAATTGTTCGCTCTAAACCGCTCATTTGGCGAATATATTCAAGAGGGAAAACTCTACGTTCCGCGCGGCCATCGGCTCCGTATTCCAGCCGGAGCCAGGGCGCAATTTCACGAACAGTATGCCGCCCTTGATTCCCGAGACAAGGCAAAAAAACAGCGCTCGATATTTGCCTTCCACAAGGTTCGGCGTGGTCAAACGTTGGGCGGGATTGCACAGCACTATGGGACCAGGATCGCTACCCTCAAAAAACTCAACGGACTGAGAAGCGCTCACCTCATTCGTATTGGGCAACGCTTGCGAGTGCCGATTAATGGCAAGGGCGGGAAGCCGACTCCACCACGTACCAAGCTGGTAAAGGTAGCTGCGCAACAATCTGGCAAGATAATATACACCGTTCGTCGCGGGGAGACGCTGGGAGGAATTGCCCAACGTCACAATACGACAATTGCATCGCTCAAACGTATGAATGGGATCAAGAACGCGCAACTCCTCCAGGTTGGCAAGAGGCTGCGTATCTCGGCCAACTCCCATGCTAAAGCCCAACGACAAACAAAATATATGAAACACAAAGTCCGACGCGGCCAAACGCTGGGCAGCATCGCCCGACGATACGGCACAACCGTATCGATCCTCAAACGCTTGAATAGTGTGATCAACGTCAAACGCTTACAGATCGGTCAGGTCTTACAGATTCCGCGAGGCTAGAGGGCCAGCCGGTGCGCACTGAAAGCCTGGATCCCTCTTTCTTCACGCATCGTAAACTACCAGAAGAAAAATCTTGGGCGGTTCAAACCATTCCTTCTGAGCCGTTGGAGAAAAGTTTGTAGAACTTATGGTGGTATCTTGCAAAAGTTGCAGTACATGAAGCCAAGATGAGATAAGCAATGGACCCCAGTGGCTGGACAGGAATGCGGCACTGTTAAGTGGGATCTTCTACCGGAGAATTCTTATAGAGAGGAATTCTCAAGAAAGAGAAAGGAGTAGAAGATGACGCGAAGAAAACGTCGACATCAAAAGCCGCGACCAGCGGAATGCCGAATAACTCTTGAGGATGGGCGCTGCAAAAATCGCTGAGCTAGTTATTGTAGGCCTGACATAGAGCCTGCTGCAGGTCTCTATCCGGAATGCCAAATGTCCGCATGGCATAATTAGGGTAGAGCACCTCCGCATCCACCCCATCTCGGCGCATATACTCAACCCGCGCATCTGGGTGCCAATCCTTCGCGTCTGTGGCGTAGCGTTTATTGCCCTGTGCTGCCGCGGCATACGCCTTAGCGGAATTTCTGGCCACCGCACCCATGGGACGGTTTGCCACGTGCGACGGCATGCCTTCACATACCCAGATATCCTCATGGGATTCTGAAATCACACGTGGGCCACGGTCTGTATACGCTTGCGGCAGATACTGTTGCCACAGGTCGGGTGGTTCAATGGCGTGTGAGTCGGCCGATATCACGCGGTATTGTTTCATCGTCCCTTCCTTCTTTCGTTGAGGAGATTGATAGACACTATCGTATCACCTGATCTCATTGTGGTGGCAAGATGGTGCTGGGATGTCAAGACGTCAGTCCAGTACGTCATGACTCGGCTTGAAAAGAATGTTTGAACTCCCTATCCTCCGGTTACAACAAAGGGGAGGAGCAGACATGCCCATATTCGAGCGTGACGATACCAAGCTGTACTACGAAGAGCGTGGAGAGGGATTTCCGATTTTACTCATTGCACCAGGAGGCATGCGCTCGGCGGTACCTTTTTGGGAGAAAACACCGTGGAACCCTATCGAACAGCTCGCGCCCAACTATCGCGTTATTGCAATGGACCAACGTAATGCTGGTCAATCAACAGCGCCCATTAGTGCTACCGATAGTTGGCATACCTATACAGAAGACCAGCTCGCCCTACTGGACCACTTGGGTGTTGATCGATTCCATGTGGCGGGCATGTGCATCGGCGGTCCGTACTGCATGGCGCTGATCCAAGCCGCACCACAACGTGTGGCGTCGGCTATCTTGTTTCAGACTATTGGCCTGTCCAACAACAAACAGGCGTTCTTTGAGATGTTTGATGGCTGGGCGGCAGAGATGAGATCGACGCACTCTGAAGTGAGTGCAGACGCCTGTGAGTCGTTCAAAACAAATATGTTCAGCGGAGATTTTCTCTTTAACGTGTCAAGAGAATTTGTCTCAAAGTGTGAAACGCCGCTGTTGGTGTTGCTGGGCAATGATCTCTACCATCCACAAGAAACCTCACGGGAAGTTGCCGAGCTGGCCCCGAACGCAACGCTTATTGAGAACTGGAAAGAGCCCGAATACCATACGGCAGCGAAGCAGGCAGTGGCGAGTTTTTTGGCTGAGAATACGCCGCGTTGATGCATCACCAATCTTCTTCCTAACTCGCCCCATGCCGAGGCGGGTAAATACCATTCAACCAGTAGTTGCCGATGGAGTGATATTTCCAGCGCACGGGATCGTGCAGGGTGTGCGTGCGAGCGTTGCGCCAGTGGCGATCTAGATTGTATTCCTCAAGGGTAGAGCGCGTGCCGGCTAACTCGAACAATTTATTCGTCGCCAGAATCGACACCTCAGTGGACATGGCCTTCGCCTCAGCCACGGCAACCGATGCTGCTGCGACTGTCTCTTCCGTCGGTGCGGCAATGGCATCATCCACAAGACGTCCGGCCCGTTCGAGCAACGCGTCCGAGGCATGCACGCGGACTTGTACGTCACCGATCTGATGGATGGTGTATGGATCTTCGTAGCCGTGCTCTTGGCCGCTATCAATCCACGGGCGGGTGTATTGACGGACGAAGCTAATCGTATCGGCCAAAGCGGCGCGGGCGATGCCTACGTCGACGGCAGCATGAATGATCTGCGCGACCGGTCCCATGGACGTGGGCCGATCAAAAGCGGCTTGGTGGTCAATAATCTCAAAAGCGCTCACTTCGACATTCTCGAAAATCGCCGTCCCGCTGGCCGTGGTGCGCTGACCAAAGCTCGACCAGTCGTCAATAACGGTTGCTCCAGGTGTATCCCGCTTCACAAAAACAATCATAATCCGGTCATTGTCGTCCTTGGCCACAACGGCCACCCGATGCGCAAACACCGCACCGGTTGAATAGGATTTTTTACCGTTGAGAATGAACTTGTCACCTTTGGGTATGAGACGAGCCTGGAAATCGAAGACCGTTTTCGTGCCGCGCTCGACAAACGCATTGCCAAAGCGATCCCCCTCTAGCACCCGCCCAAGGTAGAATTTTTTCTGTTCTTCAGTGCCATCCTGTCGCACGGCTTCAACCATATAAAAATGATTCTGCGGAATCTGACCCAGACTAGAATCCGCAGCTGAGACAATCGCGGTGACCTCGGCGACCGTAGCGAACGAGACTCCCGCACCACCACATTCTTTCGGTATCGTAATCCCCCATAAACCGCTCTGCGAGAATTCGTCTAATTCTTTACGGGGGAGGCGACGTTCGCGGTCGCGCTCAGCCGACTCCTTCTGAAATATTTCTGCTAGACGATGGGCAACCTGTATGGCTTCTTTATCGTCACGGATGATATGCGCTGGTGTGTCTACTCGCGGCATTGGCGCGGCAACACGGATGTGTTGAGCCGTTGATTGTTCAGACTGAGAAACTGCCCGGCTCATAGCTTCTCCTTGAGCGTTGTTGTTGAAACTGCCTTATAACCACGCGTGACGCGGTGGCTTGATATTGTTCAGATAGTAGTCTCCGATAGCCTGAAATTTCCATCGTACGGGGTCATGGAGCGTATGTGTCCGGGCGTTGCGCCAGTGACGGTCCAAATTATACTCTTCCAGCGTTGCGCGTGTTCCAGCTAATTCAAATAATTTGTTTGTCGCTTGAATAGCGATTTCAGTGGTCAGCACTTTTGCCTCAGCAACGGCAACTGAGGCTATGGCTACGGTGTCTTCGTTAGGGTCGGCAATGGCAGCATCCACGGACCGCCCGGCGCGATCCAGGAGCGCCTCAGCTGCATGCAAGCGCATCTTGAGATCCCCGATTTGGGCAATGGTATACACGTCTTCATAACCATGATCCTGGCCGCTATCGATCCAGGGGCGAGTGTAAGTGCGGACGAAGTGGATAGTCTCGTCAATGGCGGCCTGAGCAATTCCTGCATCAACACCGGCGTGAATGATCT
>CAUZQN010000360.1:0-4181 GCA_963581605.1 uncultured Binatia bacterium (SeqCode) | reverse complement strand
GGGCATGCTGGGCATCACCACCTTGCGCATCTTTTTTCCCTTCGTCCATACACGGGCGGTTGAGATTATGCGCCTTGTGGGCAGTAGCGGTCTGGTCATGACCCCAACCGAAAAAGACTTTGCCCACCCTGCCCTCCAAGAGCTATTGCCACGCTATTTACGTGGACGCAACACCCCTGCTGAGGAGCGCGTGCGCATTATGAAGCTGGCCTGGGACGCTATCAGTACCCAGTTTGGCGGACGGCAGTTATTATACGAGTGGTTTTTTGCCGGTGATCCTATTAATAACCGCATTCTTTATTATGGAACAGCTAAACGCAGTGAATGTGAGGCCTTAGTCACAAACTTTTTGGACTCCATCAAAGGCCAATAATACGAAGGTGTCCCGTCATCTAGTGGTGAGGCTGAGTTTCTAAGAGATTGATTTCTAAGACGGATGTTTAGGACGAATGCTGGGGTTCTAGGCGTATGGGAATATGATGGAGCTGAAAATTCTGAGTTTGTCACCCAAAACCATTGCTCATGAGCTATAAATTCTGTACCGCTGGCATCACTTTTTCGGCAAAGTTCTGGAGATACTGTGCGGACTGCCTCCAGCTCATCCCCGACCGCTTTGCCATCAAGTGGAGCTCGTCAGGCGCTCCGTCCGCGAAGACCTCGCGCAGCTCCGTAATCGCCTGATCCGGGTTCATGAAGAGTCGTTGCCAGTTGGGCAGGTCCTCCGGCTTCTCCGGCACCGTCTCCATCAGCAGGGCGCTATACGGATGGACGCCCTGGCGCTCGTAGTGGAAGCTCGCAAACGCCCCCTCTCGGTGTTCTGCCCATGCCTGCTCCGGGTCGTCGGTGACAAAGCAACTCCCGAAGGTGTTGATCTTGGCGTACTCGGGGCTGCGGTCGTTGCGCTCGCACGCCGCCCGCCAGTCCCGCCGCCACTGCTGCCACACGTCACCCCCCGTAAGACCCGTGAAGAAGCCGCCCCAGCCTCCGACATCAAAACCCAGGCGCGCCACTCGATCCATCGCCTTAGCGGAAAACACCGCCACGACAAAGGTGGGCGGGTGCGGTCGCTGCAACGGCTTCGGATTGAGCCAGACGCCGGCGAGATCCCAGTGCTTGCCATGGAACGTAAAAGGCTGATCTTCGGTCCAGCAGCGCTGCAGGATCTCTAGACCTTCTTCGAGGCGGCTGGGCCGGTGCCGGGGGTTCAGCCCCAGCATCGCGAACTCCATGTCGAACGTTTGCCCGACCTGGCCGACGCCGACGTCCAAGCGCCCGTGGGAGAGAATGTCGAGCACGGCGAGCTGTTCGGCTAGCAGCACCGGATGGTGGAACGGCAGCTGAATGATGTTCGAACAGATACGCACCCGCTGGGTGCGCATTGCGGCGGCAGTCATCGTCACCAGAATACCCGGGTTATAGCCTTCCGGGTCTCCATGATGTTCGCAAAGGCTGATCGTATCAAACCCCAAGCGTTCCATCTCCTGCATGTGAGCGAACGCGCCAGAATAGAATTCCGGCCAGGGCGTGAACCACTCGCTCTTGGGCGGGTTGCGAAAATCGTATAATACGCCAAATTTCATGGCTCTCCTCGCTCTGGTTAATGTGTTCTTCTGTGGGCTTCGATCTTCTGGCCGGAAATAAGATTGCGGGACCCTTGAAGAATGCTGCTCATTTTATGACGGAAGCGCGTATTTTACTCCGATTTTGCTCCAACCAAAACAAAAAGCACCAGAGCTGGCTGCGACGAACGATTGCTCCAGGCATGATTGGTAGCCCGCTGGATGAGGACGTCACCAGCCTGCATGCACGTTTCGCCTTCGTCCATGACTGCCCAAATCTCGCCTGACAGTACAATGGCGTAGTCTACCGAGGCAGTCTTATGCATCATCGGGGTCGAGCTTGTAGAGTCGGCGGCATGGCCCGCCTTCATGGAGGAAAAGACTCCGCTGGAATCAATACTATCTTCCCAGGCTGCATCGGGCGGAAACTCGACGATTCGACAGATTGTCCCAGTCGGCTGGGGTTCAAGATGCATAGGACGATCAACCGGGTCGGCAGCACTGGACAGGTCAGCAGGTGCAGTGGTCGTCTCCCATAGATCAGTGGCTCGCAGACCTGGCACTGCTTCTAGATCCAGAATACTCGTGGCCATGGTGTCTTCAGCGATGATCGATCTTCCTGCGGCATTGTGACCGGTCAAAATCCGGCGGATTTGCTTTGGCATCTGTCCCCTTCTCACTCATATGTAGGTGTTATTCTTCCTCAAAATGAATTTACAGAATCTGGCCCAGACCGCTAGCCGCCGACTGGCGCAGCAGCGGCTTTTGCGACATAGCGCTCCGCGTCTTCGGCCAGTAACAAGCGTTCTTCTTGCAGCTCGGCAACGGCGCGTGTAACGGCCTCAACGTAGTGTTTGTGACCGGGATAGCGTTCTTCAAGCGAGGGCCTGGGATCGCCATTTGCCAGTCGTTCTTCGGCAGTAGCAGCGAACGGAAAGTATGACCCGACCAGCATTAATACCCCTTGGGAAAATCCCGCTCCGCGTATATTCCAACCAGTGTGTGTCCCGAGAGGCACACTGATGTCGGGCAAGCGTATGCCTGCTCTCTCATTCCCGTCCGCATCGACTTTGGGTACCAAGACCAGGTAGTCGTGACCGGGAATGGGCCTGGGAGGCTGCTGGCTGTAATCCATTTCGGAAAGTTCGTTCACAAGTCCGGGATACCTGACCCCAGGGATATCGGGAAAGCCAAATGTAGTTTGCGGCAGCGGTGGTACGAGGGTGCCGTCGCCAGAAAGGGGAAAGCGGCTTGCGGGCGGTGGTATCCCCTGGGTGGCCCATTCGTCCAGCGCCACCAGCAACGATCGATTCAGCGGATTATAGTTCAGGAGATTCATCGGATAGGTGGGATTCTGCGAAAAAGCCGCGTTGTGATTCAGCATGATTGGTCCCGCATGGCCGGTCCCGGAGAACAGATAGACACGCACATCATCGGGCACCGGAATGTCCTCGCCGTTTTCGTCAGTCACGATGAGTGAACTTCGCCCCAGCCAGAACTCAGTGCTCGAATCGACGTGTATGATCTTCGGACAGGCGTTGGAAGCCAGGCTGCGGGCAAGAATACCATCAGTCTTGCCACTGATCGAATCAGTGCGTGTCGAGTAGGTGAATGGAAACTGGTCTCCAGGAAACAGATGGTCTTCGTGTTGGCGGTGAAATCGTCCAGGTTGCGCAAACGGGTGATTGAGGAAAATACGTCGCGACCCTGCGATACTGGCGTATATGCCGTCGAAAACCTTCCGGCCGTCTGGCTCCTCATTAAATCCGAGACGTAAAAACTCGCGCAGGAAGCGACCCGGCTGCGACCGCCCGTACGCAAGGACATGATCGATAGCCGGCCCATGTGCGTGGAGAGTGAGTGGGTTCGGCTGGCCAGCGTCGTCATGCTCTGCGTAGCGCATGAACGCTACGATGTCACGCACGGCAGCGAATCCGAGGCCCATGACGATCGGATCCCGGGCGGGGTAGATGAACTCGTACAGGGCACCGGCATCAAAGCCATCAACCAGGTAGATTTCGATTTGCGTGGGTGAACGATAGCGCCAGTGCTGCGCCGGGACCGACTCTCGCGCGTCCTTCTCGTGTTGTCTGACCGTCAGTGTAGCACCGCCCTGATCCAACGTATTGGCTGGATACGTAAGCGGTGCGATTGCCGGGCTATTGGTATGGCCGAATATCACTTCCTCGCGTGAGGCTGCCACGATGGGCTCGCCGTTGTTGGTCGCAACCGGATAGTGAGCGACCATGTGATCCTCTCCCGGCTGAACATCTCCCTGCCATGCGCTGAACAAGATCACGTATCCCTGTCGCATGAGGAAGCCGTTGCCGGCATCGACGCCGGTCGTTGGATCGTTTGAGGTCGGGCCTTTCTGCGCATCGTTGATGTCGATCAGTGCGAGCTTGTCACCGCGATTGGACGTGTCGTAGAGAATGCGTCGATTACTCTTGCTGATATCGGTAGGTTTCAGCAGACAGAAATCCACCGCGTATTCCACTCGGCCTGCGGCGTTCTTCGGCGCCTTGTCGAGATTGACGATTTCTTGGTTGCGCCGCTGGGCGGGATCCACTGCGCCAAACGCCCGGCCTACGATTTTTTCATACGTGCCGGCACTACCGAATG
>CAUZQN010000359.1:0-4184 GCA_963581605.1 uncultured Binatia bacterium (SeqCode) | reverse complement strand
CGGAGGAGTTACGTAGGGATGACTATAATACAAGATAAATAAAGTAACTTTTAGAGGCCCCCTTAAAGAGCCCCTCTTATTCTCTTTCGTAATACTCAAAAACACGCATGAGAATACGCGTGGGTTCAAAATAGGCCGCGTTCTTGGTCACAACCTGGCGTTTCGCCGTTTGGGTCACCCAGTTGCCAAAGGCGTCGTAGCGGTAGGTGAACATCTCCTTGTGTTGAGACTTTCCATTGCTGCCGTACGCGACGACCTCGTGCGGGTTGCCTCTGTTGTTATAGTGGACGTCAATCCGCCCCGCGAGCGTGCTGTCAGCAGCATAGTCATACGTAATCAAGGTAATAAGGGCTCCCCGATAATCGCGGTGGTAGACGGCTTTACGCTTGAGTCTACCCGCAGCATAGTAGTCGTGTTTTTCGGCAAGATTGCCCTGGCTGTCATAGGTCGATGCGGTCCGATGCTGCAGCTCGCCCGCGGGAGTATAGGTGTGGGTCGTGACCGCATTGCCGTTTGCATCGTAGGCAAAGACCGTACGGTCGATGAGAACGTCCGTAGCGGTGAACGACTGAGCCTCGACCTTTTCGCCCCGATCGTTGTAGCGCGAGACTATACGTTTCTGGAGGACTCCATCCGCTTCGCCCCGATCGTTGTAGCGCGAGACTATACGTTTCTGGAGGACTCCATCCGCGAGGATTTCATCCGAGATGAGATGACGCTCTTCTCTGGCGTGCCCGCTGTCGTCGTAGGAGACGAGACGGCTCTCCTGCACTGCACCCGCAGTATTATAGGAAGTATATTCGGTCCGGTTCCCGCGCCGGTCGAACCTGTCTACGCTGACGGGCGTCTCCTCGCCAGGCTGCCAGCGGCCATCCTCCTTCACCAAGTGTGATTCAAAGACGGAGACGACGCGAACCGGCCCACTGAGCCCGAGTGCGTCTCTGCTCGTTTGCTGTTGACTGTCGACTGAATGCATCGAGTTTTCGCACGAGACACATAGGAAACCGAGCACCATAACGCTGAGCAGTCGTTGCATGCTCCATCCCTTACTGAGGATTTATGCAGTGTCAACGGCGTGGGTGCCCGCTTTACGCAACTGGGATCCGCTGCACGAAACCCACCCCGGCGCTACGCGCCACCCCTCCGTTGGAGGGGACGGGAGCATGTTCTCAGAGGGGGCAGTCCAGGAACACTCTGCTCACATCGGGAATCCCCCGGCTCGCGTTCCCCGGATTCCACGCTGTTCCATCCGGGCTACACAGACTATAAAGGAATGGGGCGAAGGTTAGGCGCTCTTACGCTTCTGGGCCGGAAAAGGAAGTTCATCCATTTGGGCGACAAGCCGGTCATGCAGGCTGGCACAGACCACTTCGCACAGCTCGAAGACAGTCTCGTCACAGATCCGGTAATACACGTTGAGGCCGTCTTTCCGTCGGCTGACTAACCCGGACTGCTGCAAAACACCGAGGTGCTTGGAAATATTGGCCTGCAAACCCGCGCTTGCTTCAATAATGCCGCCAACGCTGAGTTCTCCGTCCCACAGGGCGTGAAGGATTTTAAGCCGCATGGGCTCAGACATAATCTTGAACCTATCCGCAATCATTTGCAGTGCAGCGTCAGAGAGTTCTTTTTTTGGCCTCAGCATATTCCGTCCTTGACATCACTTTCTTATATTGCTAATCGGTAATACAGTTATGTAGCAGAATAGAAAGTGAGAAACAATAGTCCTCTTTTCCTATAGGGGAAGTAGTATTTCAGGGGAGATATATGGAAAATTTCACGCCAGTCGCGTCGCTCATAGGTGGCATGCTCATAGGTCTGAGCGTCTCAGTCATGCTGCTCTTTAGCGGCAAAATAGCAGAAATTAGTGGGATTGTGGGCGGCATTCTGAGTCCGGCACAGAATGACACGCAGTGGCGATTACTCTTTCTCGGTGCGCTGCTTGTGGGAGGTCTGTTGGTCAGCTTCTCCTCTTCTCACGTATTCGCAATAGAGATTGAACGATCATGGGTCGCCCTCATTCTTGCCGGCCTACTCGTAGGCTTTGGGTCACGTTTTGGGAGTGGCTGTACCAGCGGTCATGGGGTGTGTGGTATCAGTCGTTTCTCGCCACGCTCTCTCGTTGCGACCATGACGTTTATTTCTACCGGAGCCTTAGTTGTCTATATCGTGAATCACCTGTTCGGAGGTGCGGTATGAATGTCCTGATTATCTCCTTTGTTTCGGGCGTAGTTTTCGCCCTTGGGCTGGGGATCGGCGGCATGACACAGCCTGCCAAGGTAACGGCTTTTCTGGACTTCACAGGCAACTGGGACCCCAGCCTGGCGTTTGTCATGATGGGCGCTATTGGCGTGCATGCCGTGCTCTACCGCGTGATACGCACCCGCCCGTCGCCGGTATTTGCCGCAGCCTTTTCGATTCCGGCCCGCAAGGACATCGACCCGCGCCTGATCGCAGGAGCCGCCCTGTTCGGTCTGGGTTGGGGACTCGGAGGCTTTTGCCCCGGACCGGCGTTGACTGCAGTTGCATCCGGCAAGAGCGATGTGCTCATTTTTGTCGGAGCGATGGTTGGGGGGATGCTCGTGCATAAATGGGTAAGCACGCCGGCCCGACACACCGCTACTCCGAGTGTTGGGTCGGAAGCCATTACCGATGTCTAGATGTGGAGGAGACTCGTATGCTATTTCGCGAACTCAACCGGAGCCCGACCAAGACCTATCTGATCGGCTGTGAGAAAACGCATAAAGTCGCGTTAATTGACCCTGTCTTCGAAAAAACCGACCGATATCTCGCCCTGCTCGCGTATTATGGCTACACCCTCGACGTCGTAATCGACACCCACACGCATGCGGATCATCTGACAGGCAGTTGGGAACTGCATGATCTCACCGATGCCCCGGTCATTATGCACAAACGTGCCCCAGCCCCGCATGTGGATATGCACGTGTCCGATGGCCAGTTGATTCGAGTCGGCACGCTGACGCTACACGTACTTGCCACACCAGGCCATACACCTGACAGCATGTGTCTGCACGCCATGGACCGAGTCTTCACCGGGGATACCCTGTTCATCCACGGGACCGGACGAACCGATTTCCCAGGCGGTGATCCAGGCGCACAATATGACGGCATACAGGGGAAACTCTTCGCCTTGCCCGAGAGCACCCTGGTGTTTCCCGGCCATGATTACCGAGGGCATACACAATCAACTATTGGAGAAGAAAAGCAAACGAATCCACGTGTGGCAGGCAAAAGCCGCCAAGAGTACGTCGATCTGATGAATGGGCTTACGCTCTCGCTACCGGATAAAATTCAGGAAGTTCTCCAGCCTAACCAGTCTGCCATTGAAGATGAATCCATCCGGTTTCCTAGTCTCTCAGAGCTGAATAGCGTACGCCAATTGCCGGCACGAGAAGTGCAGTCTCAACTTTATAGTCCTACTCCACCCCTTCTACTCGATGTGCGCGAGCCAGACGAATACAGCGATGAACTCGGCCATATTCATGCCAGTCTCCTCATCCCGCTCAAAGAGGTTCCCGCTCGTGCCGGAGAAATCGAACAACACAAAGACGCGCATGTCATTGTTGTGTGTCGAGCCGGAGTCCGCAGCACGACTGCGGCAGCCATTCTGACTGGACTAGGCTTCCGTCACGTTTCTAACCTGAAGGGCGGCATGCTCGACTGGAACGAACAACAGCTGCCAGTGGAGCGCTAGTCCGTGTACGGCCGGGCGCCCTGCCCGGCCGTACTCAGCCCTTAGGCAAGCCTGTCGAGATCAGGCTCGAAGGAGGTTCAGGACTGGCTGTGTCAAAGCATGAACGCGAATGGACATTGATCAAATGGGAACCATAGTAACCAGTAGCGAAGCAGCTAGTGTGAAGTGGGCGAAGGTCATAGATCACACCAAGTGCATCGGCTGCCACGCCTGTAGTACCGCCTGCAAGTCTGAGAACCAAGTCCCGCTATCGGTCAACCGCACCTATGTGAAATACGTGGACGTAGGGACTTTCCCGCATGTCCGGCGGGCTTTCCAAGTGACACGCTGTAATCAGTGTCAAGACGTCCCGTGCACCCAGGCGTGTCCGACTGCCGCCATGTATACGCGAGCTGACGGCATCGTGGATTTCGACAAGTCGATCTGCATCGGTTGCAAAGCCTGTATCGCCGCCTGTCCGTATGATGCG
>CAUZQN010000358.1:0-4187 GCA_963581605.1 uncultured Binatia bacterium (SeqCode) | reverse complement strand
TCGAACCGTCCGGCCGAAGCAGCCGAAACTCCCGAGAGAACTCACGGCCTTCGCGTGCACACGCTTCCCATTCAGCCAAGACAGCTGCTCGTTCTTCCGGGACAATACTGTGCATCCAGTCGTCGCCGAGGCTGTCTTCTTTTGTACGTCCAGCGATCTCTCACCAACGTTGATTGACATACGTACACTTGCCGTCAGGGTCGTTCTGAAAAATTCCGATGGGGGAGGCCTCCGCAAGGGACTGATAGCGGCCCTCGCTCTGGCGGAGCGCTTCGTTACTTTCGATAAGAGCTCTCGTCCGTTCTTGAATTTGCTACTCAATGTCCTGTTAGGTCTTTTGGAGGGTCTGTGCAGTATTTTTTTGCTCCGTAATGTCGGTAATCGTTCCGACATAGCCAACTACCGCACCATCCTCTCCCCGCTCTGCTTCGGCCTGTCCCAGGACCCAAGTAATCTCACCACTGGCTCGTTGAAAACGATATTCCTCACGAAATGGAGTGCGGTTTTGTGAAGCCCAAGTCCATGCAGAGAATACGCGCTCCTGATCTTCGTGGTGCAGGGTCCGACCCCAGCCTTGACCGTAGGCTTCTTCAGCCGTGAGGCCGGTTATTTCGCTCCAGCGGGCATTGACATAGAGACAATGGCCCTGAAGATCCGTCCGGAAGATGCCTATAGGCGAGACTCTGGAAAGAATACGCAGCCACTTCTCGTCTTCGAAAGTGCTTATAGCCGTGGTTTCTTCAGTTTCATCCTGGCCGGCTACGGCCTCTAGGTGGATAACGCGTTGAGGCAACGCTCCCAGCTCGTCGAGGGGCTCCGAGCGGCCCTTCTCACCACCACGCATACTTACTCTCCATTCTTTCGCACAGCGAGCCCGAGCCCACGCATGCAAAAGTCCTCTCACCACAGATACCGAGCAAGATTGCAAGTTGGATAAGTAATAGGGCAATTATAGCGCTGAGCGATCTGATCCGTAAAGATTTCTCATTAGTAGAGAAATGGCCGAAATTTACTCTTGCGCTTGTGGCTTCGCCGCCTGAATCAGCTTCCAGATCCGTTCCGGCGTGAGCGGTAGCTCCGTGATTTTGACCCCCAGGGGCTGCAAGGCGTCTTCCAGCGCATTGGCGATTGCAGCCGGAGCCATGCCGGGCGTGCCTTCGCCTTTCCCTTTTGAGCCTAAGGGTGTGTGAGGCGAGGGCACATTGTGTTCAATCGTCTCGATGTGTGGCAGGTCGAGAGATGACGGGATGTGGTAATCCATCAGTGTCGTCGTGAGCTGCTGCCCATTCTCATCGTAGATGAATTCCTCCATACAGGTATTCCCGATACCCATAGCCACACCGCCGTGGATCTGTCCACGTACGATCATGGGATTGATCGGCTGTCCGCAATCATCCACAGCCACGTAACGCAAAATTTTATATTTACCCGTGTCTGGAAAAACCTCGACCTGAACCGCGTGCACATTACAGCTGTGCATGCCGGCTGTCTTCGCCTCAAAGTGAGAAGTATGTTCGAGACCGGCCTCCATGCCGGGAGGGAGTTCAGTCGGAGAGAGGAGGGCGACCTCCGCAATTCTTGCTATCGCTACTCGTTGGGTTTCGTCTTGTATCAAAACGGCGTATCCATCGCGCAAGACAAAATCGTCCTCGCCGGCTTCGATATTGAGCAGGTGGGCCGCAATATTGGCCATCTTGGGTCTAAGCGCTCGTGCTGCCAGAACGGCCGCACTCAGCGTATATGAGGCTCCACGTGAGCCTATTGTACCGGCGGAAAAAGGCCCGGAATGGGTGTCGCCATAGGTCACGTAAATATCTTCTGGCGAGAGTCCGAGTTCACCAGAGACCACTTGAGCAATCGTGGTTTCATGGCCCTGGCCGTGGGGTGAATCACCTTCGGCTACCTGGACTTTACCGTGCGCGTCAAACTGGACGGTGGCAGCGCCAAAGCCTGGCTGGCGTTCCATGGGTACCAAGACTTCTGAAGGCACGCCGGAAATTTCGACACCCATGCTGAAGCCCACGCCGAGATAGCGGCCGTTTTGCCAGGCCTCGGATTGTTCTGTACGAAAATTGTCGTAATCGAGCGCGTCACAGGCTTTGCTAAACGAACCGGGGAAGTCGCCCGAGTCTACGTTCACCCCAACGGCGGATACATGCGGGAAGGTCTTAATCGCGTTTTTGAGTCGGATTTTGACCGGATCCATCTTCAAGGCACGCGCCGCGAGGTCGACGGCCCGATCAAGCGCAAAGCGGCCGGCAAATGAACCGAAAGCACGACTAGGGGTGAGACTGGCTTTATTCGTAACGACACAGGTCAGGTCAATATCAACGTTGGGGATGTCGTAGCCGTTGATAAGATACATCGCACCCAAGAACGGCATGGCGAAGCCGACATAGATGGCGGTCCGGGCGTCGCCGCAATCGGCCAGAATCTTATCCCGCAGACCAATAATGGTGCCGTCTTTCTTGAGGGCGAGCTCGATCTGATGAATCTGGTCCCGGCCCTGTCCGATGTTCATCAGACACTCTTGGCGATTCTCGACCCATTTGACCGGACGGCGGAGTTTCATCGCCAGGTGACACGCAAGCAGTTCCTCGCGGTACAGAGGCGCTTTTGTTCCAAACGCACCGCCCATGTCTTTGGGCATGATGACACGCATCTGGCTGTGCGGAATTTTGAGATATTCGGCTAACAGGTGGCGTTTAATATGGGGTCGTTGGGTCGTCAGCCACAGGGTCAAGCCTTCGCCGGACTTATAGATGGCCAGACAGCCGCGGGTTTCCATAGGCTGGCCGCCTGTTCGATGACAGCGAAAGCGTTCACTGATGACGAGATCAGCCTGGGCAAAGGCAGCGTCAGGATCGCCGGCGGGAATATGCTGATGATACAGAACGTTATCACCCCACTCGGGGTAGAGCAGCGGCGCATCCGGCTGAAGCGCCCGCTCAGGGTCGATCACAACATCGAGCGGATCATAATCGACATCAACCAGCTCAAGTGCATCTTCGAGTGTGTATTTGTCGCGCGCCACAACCACGGCGAGCGGATCGCCCACATATTTCACCTCGTCTATCGACAGAGGCCAGAATATAGGCCGTTTGGTTACACCCGGCAGATTCGGCGTACTCATGTCCGACAGCACCGGACCGAGGTGCCGGACGTCCTCTCCAGTCAATACCGCCTGCACGCCGGGTTGCGCAGCAGCTTGGGCGGTGTCGATGTTGGTAATTTTTGCGTGGGCATAGATACTCCGGACCAGGCCCATCATAACCATACGCGGCAGGACAAGATCAGCCAGATACTGCCCCTCACCAACCAGCAAACGGCGGTCTTCTTTACGTTTAATAGATCGGCCGACCCAGGGGTTTGTTGTTGTCATGAGTTGCTCCGTATTTCGCCAGCTAGACTGGAAACCATTCTTTACGTTCTTCCGGCGGCATGCCCTCAACTGCAGCAATCGCGTGCTTGACCGCTTCAACGATATGGACATAACCCGTACAGCGACAAATAACGCCGGACATCGCCGTCCGGATCTCTTCGTCCGAGTGTTTAGGGTTCTGCAGAAATTCGTATAAGGTCATGAGCAAACCAGGCGTACAAAACCCGCACTGCAGCCCATGCTTTTCCCAAAAGCCGTCTTGAATCGGATGCAGGACATCGTCTTTAGCCAGACCCTCAATCGTCAGAATCTCTGCGCCATCCGCCTGAACCGCCAGCATGAGACACGCCTTAACAGCTTTGGCGTCGAGGATGACGGTGCAGGCTCCGCAGCGACCTTCGACCGAGCAGCCCACATGGGTACCGGTCAATCCCGCTACCTCACGGATAAAATCAACCAGCAGCAAACGATGGTCAACGGCCGCCTCATAGACTTCGCCGTTGATGGTAATACTGATCTCTCGCTTCATGCTGACCTCTTTTCTGCTCGGGCTAGGGCGCGGCCTATTACGGTTGGAACACTGACTCGGATGAGTTGCGTCCGATAGATTGCCGAAGCGCGTACGTCATCGTCGGTCTCCACTTCCTGTGCTGCGGCTTCTCCAGCTTGTACGAGCAGCGCGTCATCAAGTTTCTTACCCTGCAAGAGAGCTGAGGCCTGGTTTGCCCGACAGGGTTGAGGCATCACACCCCCAATAACGATAGCCGCCTGTAGGCACGTACCAGCAGAGTCGAGCGTCACCTGC
>CAUZQN010000357.1:0-4205 GCA_963581605.1 uncultured Binatia bacterium (SeqCode) | reverse complement strand
CTCTACAGGCACCAGAACCGGCCCGGGTGCGATCTCATTCACCTGAACATACGGAGCAAATGCCTTCGCCAGTGCCTGGGTGAGGGCATGTATACCGGATTTGGAGACACAATAAGCAAGAAATTCTCGGCTTGGTCGCTGTCCACTCCAATCCCCCAAAAAGATAATTTTTCCGCTGCCGTGCTGGTACATATTTCGCCCCACTAGCAGGGACAAAAGGAATGGAGCGGACAGGTTCGTACGCAGCGTGCGCTCCCAGTCGGCCCAACCCAGTGTCGCAACTGGGGTTGAGAAAAAGACGGCGGCATTATTGACCAGAATGTCTATCCGGCCCGCTGTTTCCTGGGCTTCACAAGCCAAACGAGACACAGCGTCCGGTTGCGACAAATCCGCACGCACGATCCACGCCCGCCGACCGAGTTGAGAAATTTCCACTTGGATCGTCTCTGCGGACGATGTATGCACATGCAGCAGCGTGTCAGCCCCCGCCTGGGCTAAGGCCAAAGATATGGCTCGTCCTACGCGCCGACCCGCGCCCGTAATCAGGGCGACTTTTCCTTGCAAATCCACCATACGCACTCACATCTTCGCTGTCAGCGGCAGGGTGATGGTGAATGTTGCCCCCTGATCCGGATTATTCTGGGCCACGACTGTACCCTGGTGGAGCTCGACAATTTTTTCGGCAAAGGCCAATCCCAAGCCCGATCCGGTTTTTTTTGTAGTGAAGAACGGCGTAAAAATCTGCTCGTGCACCTCACTTTGTATCCCCGCCCCTTCATCCCGTATGGCAATCTGTACCTGCTCGTCCACAAGTTGAGCCACAATCGTAATCAGTCCGGCTTCGGGCGACGCTTCTATCGCATTGGTTAAGAGATTTAACACCGCTTGCTTGAGCTTGATCCGATCAAACAACATACTCAGCGTGCGTCCCTCGCCTTCACCCTCGCCCTCGTACTGATAGCAGAATTCAATATTCCGTGACCGGGCAGCCTGACGGACCTCCTGAATGGCTTCCTGCACCAGCGCATCAAGGGATCCACGCTCCAGGTGTACGGCAAAATCCCGCGAAAAGACGAGCAGATCAGACAGGGTGGTATTCAGGTCCGTAATAGCGGCATCGAGTTGTTCCAGCCGCTCGTGCGCCTCATCTCCCGCGTCCGTAGTCGGCGAGCTGGCTTCATCCAATGTGACCCGCAGGAGGTCGCACTGCAGGCCGAGGAGTCCGATTTTCTGCAAAATTTGATGTGAAATGGTTGATGACATCTGCCCGATCGCCGCCATGCGTTCGTTGTGGGCCAGGTCCACATTCATACGTTGGAGTCGGCTGTTTTGCCGCTCGATTTCTTTTCTCCGCAGTGTCAGCGTGCGCATCAGCACATGCGCGGCGCCGACCGGCAACGCGCCTAAATACAGGCCTGCAATCCCAAACGTATTCACCCCCAGCGTCATAATGGCAACATACGGAGTCACTAAAAAGAGGCCGGTTATCACCATCGTTGGAAAACTACTGGCAAAGTCGAGTCCGCTGGTGTAGCGCGATCCATACCGCTGGCGATGCTGCCCCCCATAGCCTAAGGCAAAAACGGACCAGCCACTCACTTCACTCAACACAAACCGCGTTAACTCCTCATATTCACCAATCTGAATCGGGATTTTTCCACCGCTTGAACGGTAGACGATATAGCGCGCAAATAACGCCGTCAGTAATAGGCCGGCCAATTCGAGTACGCGCCGCACCGGCCGGGTATCATCCCGGACCGTTTGGGGTACGGCCTCAACCCCCCACCGTCGCAGCAGCAGAGCCACAGGCAGACTCGCAACCGTACTGCCAACGATAAGCGGCAGAGCGAATAATCCGACCGTGTACAGGAGCGTGCTCGTCACGGCGAACAGCAAAAGCGGTAAGAACCAGTCGAGACCGACCTCCACCCGCAACACCACCCCGATACACAGTAACGGCAGAAAGGCACCATAGACGTCAAGATAACCCAGATTAAAGGCGACCAAGCCAAGGGCAGCCAGCAGAAGGCCGACCACGCCCCAGCCGGTGCTGGCTTCGGGCATACCCAGAGCGGTCTCCTCGCCCATCACTCACGTCCCGTCAGGAACCAATCGAGCCACGGCATATAGCGGAACAAGAGGAATCCGTACTCCGGGTTTGCCGCGTCAAAGTCTCTATCATCGAGCGAGACGTTAAACCGTAGATCTTGCAGTCCATAGCGCGCATCGAGCTGATTACTCCAATCATACGCCTCTTGTTTGACGGGGACGCGGTGGACGATGTCCCAGTGGACGACAACGCGGCTGTACGGATGCGCACGCCCGCTGTTGGGAAAGATGAATTCAAGCACATAACACGGACGGCCGTCATGCGTTTGGATGCCACGAAACTGTATTTCCAGTTCCCCCTGGAGCCATCCCTGTTGGATCTGTAAGCGCTCAACTATCCGGTCAAATCCAAATTCTTTGATTGAGAAATGAGATTCCCGTTGCACCCTATACCCATCTGGAGCGAGGTCGCCAATCACCGCAAGGCCGAAGAGCGACGCCCGCACCCGCACCCGGTCCCCGTTCCAGCCCTGACGAAAGAGGGTTTCCCGCAGCTTACCACTCCCCCCGTCCCAGGCCATATAGACATCAAAAGGCTTCCGAAACTTAAAAGCCGCTTGCCGACGCTCCAGGTGGTTGCCTTGACGCGTCTCGGTGACCCATACGCCAGTATAGTCTCGTATTTCACCCGAGCGTCGCTGCCAACTCTGAGTAAAACCTCGGACATCCAGGTCCGTGCCGATTCGGCTAAGATTGCTCCCCGCTACAGCATCGTAGGCACGCGCAAATGTTTGCTGCGGAATACCGATATTGACCTGCAGATCCATATAGGTCAGCCGTTGCCGGACCTCACCGGACGCGCCGCGCAACACCATTTCAAAGGGAATCCCGGTTCCGCGTTCTATGACGAATTCATACGTGTCCACCGCGTCATCTCGAATCCATAGCGGGATAAGAAATGAGGGAACCGAAAGAATGACACGCCCTTCGGCCAGCTGAGGATCTCCGGGATGCAGTTCAACCAGCTGCAAGCTACGATCTGCAGCTGGCCGTTGCGCTAAGTACTGCAGCGCATACAACCACTTGTTAACGTCCTTCAAAGCAGGCGCAAAAAGGCCGCTGATTTCCGTCGGCGAGATATGCACCGTGATATACTCAAACCAACCGCCTAACCGAATCAATATCGGCCCTGGGAAGCGTGTAGGCCGCTCGAGCAGGATCGTTCCCGCATGCAGACCAGTTTGCCAACGCAGGTGTAAAAAGGAGGGCTTGCGAAACGTGACGCCGATGTCATGGCGTACTATGCCTCCTTCCTCCCACACCTCATGACGTAAGGTCCCTTGATAGTCGACGAGTCGCAGATACGCGGCATGACATTCAGCGAGGACGGCATGCACCCGCGTCTCACTGGGAGAGAGCGCTACTGCATCCGAATGCCAGAGGATGAGTAAGGCCCACAGGCCCGCCCAGACCACACGCTTCATGTTTCTCCCAAACCTGCTTTAAGGGCCAAAATCGCGGCTTTGGTTCGATCGTTCACCTGCAATTTGCGAAAAATACTTGCGAGGTGCATTTTGACCGTAAGTTCACTGATAAAGAGCTGTTGGCTGATTTCTTTATTCGAGGCGCCGGTTGCGACAAGTCGCAAAACTTCTTCCTCTCGCCTTGTCAGTGTTTGCACCAGTCGACGCAGTTCTTCGACCTCTTGGTCGCGCTGAAACTCACGCAAAAATTTGCTGGCTAAATCCGGGTTCAGAAAAACCTCCCCAGCCGCGACTTTTCTGAGGGTGTCAAGGATTTCCTTCGAACGCGTATTTTTGAGCAAATAACCCACCGCCCCGACCTTCAGCGCACGGAAAATTAGATCGGGGTTATCAAAGCCGGTCAGTATCACCACTTTTGTCTCAGGAGACTGTTTGCGGACAAAGGCCGTCGCACTGATCCCATCCCCCTCAGGCAGCTCGACATCCATGAGGATAACCTGCGGTTTTTCCCGCTCAAGTAGGTTCTCCAGATCCACAATGCTTTCGGCAACGCCTATCAATTCGAAGTCCGATTGCTTTTTAATGAGCTGTTGTAAGCCCGATAGGAAGATGGGGTGATCGTCGACAAGGGCGATCGAGATTTTCTGCGGTATCTCTTGCCTTCCCCTTTCC
>CAUZQN010000356.1:0-4207 GCA_963581605.1 uncultured Binatia bacterium (SeqCode) | reverse complement strand
GCTCTTTCTGCTCGAGTCAGCCTAGATCTACCGAAACGAGACCGTCGTGTTTAAGAAAATCTTGATTGCCAACCGCGGCGAGATTGCGGTCCGCATCATCCGTGCCTGCCGTACCCTGGAGATTGCCTCAGTTGCCGTCTACTCTACGGCTGATCGTGGGGCGCTGCATGTGCAGCTGGCCGATGAGAGCGTCTGTATCGGACCACCGAGTCCAACTGAGAGCTATTTGAATATTCCGGCGATTGTCAGCGCGGCTCTCGCCTTTGGCGCTGATGCCGTTCATCCCGGCTACGGTTTTCTGTCTGAAAACGGTGACTTTGCCGAAGCCTGTCAGCGTTCGGGCCTCGTTTTTGTCGGCCCGCGGGTGCGGAATATTCGTCTCATGGGGGATAAACCCCGGGCTCGCCGGATTATGGAGCGTGCAGGGGTACCAGTCTTATCCGGTACCTCTGCGGGTATTACCGATGCCAAAGAGGCCCAGGCCGTAGCCGCCCAGATTGGATTCCCGGTACTGATCAAAGCTGCAGGTGGAGGCGGCGGTCGAGGGCTACGTATTGTACACAAGAGTGACGATCTGGCTGCGTTGTTTGCGGTTGCCCAAGCGGAGGCTGAGAATGCATTTGGTAACGGCACGCTCTACGTCGAGAAATACTTGGAACGGGCGCGGCATATCGAGTTCCAAATTGTTGCCGACCAACACCGCAACGTCATCCATCTTGGCGAACGGGAGTGTTCGATCCAGCGCCGCTACCAAAAAATCCTTGAAGAAGCCCCGTCTCCAGCACTGACGAAACGACTGCGCGAACGCATGGGTGCGGTGGCTGTCAAAGCGGCCCAGGCGGTCGGGTATACCAATGTTGGCACGATTGAGTTTCTGGTTGATCCTCACCAGCATTTTTACTTTATTGAAATGAATACCCGGGTCCAGGTCGAACATCCGGTGACAGAGATGACGACTGGTATTGACGTGGTGCAGGCAGGCATCCGTTCGGCAGCCGGTGAGCGGCTACCCTGGCGACAGAAAGATGTGGTGTTTTCCGGGTGCGCCATAGAGTGTCGTATTGTTGCCGAAGACCCGCTGACCATGTTGCCCTCGCCGGGGACGATTCGTGCCTATCATCCGCCTGGTGGAATGGGGGTGCGGGTCGAATCTGGGGTGATGGAAAACAGCACGGTTCCCATTTATTATGATTCCTTAGTGGCAAAGGTCATTGTGAGTGCTCAGACCCGTGATGAGGCGGTACAGCGAATGCGAGCGGCTCTGTCGGAATACCGCATTGACGGGATCAAAACCAATATTCCACTGCATCAGAGGATACTGCGTGACCCGGACTTTCTGGCAGGCAAGGTACACACGCGCTACCTCGACAAATTTTTATCTCGACCAAGTGCTATTGCCACTCCCCAGTCCAAGCGTACGAGCGGACAGACCTGAGGAGGCAAACTATGTATGTAGGGCGTTTTGGGATTCTTGCTAGCCTGCTGCTACTGACGGGAACGGTCTGGACGGTGAGCCCGTTTGGTGGACCGGGTGCTCGTGCCGAGTCCACCGCAGAGCGTGCTCCGCAGGCTGAAGCAGGGACCGATACCATATATACTGGACCGCGAATGGTTTTTGCTGAGCCAGTGTTCGACTTCGGCCAGGCCGAGCAAGGAGAGCAGGTGATCCATCTGTTCCGATTTACCAATCAGGGCAATCGAGATCTGCGGGTTGTATCCATTAAGACGTCGTGTGGATGTACGGCCGCAGTGATTTCGGCTGACGTGATTCCACCCGGCAAGGAAGGCACGATCCGCGCAACCTTTGATACCACCCAGTTTTCCGGCGAGAAGGCCAAAAGCATTAGCGTCCATAGTAATGATCCGCTGAGCCCGGTTACGACGCTGACCTTACAAGGCGAGGTTACGGTTGAGGTCGAGGTTGAACCAGCCCAGTTGTATATAGGCCGATGGCGTCGCGGCACGGAAGAGACGTACACCGTGCACGTCCTATACGACGAGAAGAAAGCGATTGAGGTGACAGGGATCACCCATACTCATCCTGCCATTAGGGTGCAGACCGAAGACGTGCAGATCGGTGGAAAGAAAGGAAAAAGACTCCGTGTGAGTGTCACCAAAGAGGCCGAGCTGGGCCGCTTGAATGACCGGATTGTGGTCACCACAACCAGTAAAAAGAAGCCGACCATCACGATCCCGGTCTTTGGCAGCATCGAAGGCGATGTGATGGTCCTGCCGCCGCAGGTCTCGTTCGGGGTGGTGCGGCAGGGGGTCGGAAAAACGCAGCACGTTCGTATTCAGAATCGATCAACCCGGCCGGTCACCGTCTTGCAGGTTACGAGTTCGTTGGATAACGTCGTTGCGGAGATTACCGAGATCACGCCGGGTAAAGAATATCGACTGAGCCTACACGTGAAAGCCGACAGCACACCGGGCAAGATTCGCGGGTCGATCGAAGTGCTGACCGACCACCCTGAAGAAAAACACCTCAGCATCCCTGTGTATGGCATGATCTCCGCTTCCCAGCAGGCCGGCCGCTAAGTCTCCCCAGTCAACGCTTGTGTATGAATGAGGTGCAGGCTTCGGCCAATCTCGTGTCGCTGGCAGACGCGCTTGAGACCACAGACCGTTTCCTTCGTTCCGATCCTGTTCAGCCTGCTCGGAATGTCATCCGACTGGCCGGACTCAGGGGGGCTGCACGTGCCTTTTTTATTGCACGCAGCCTCGACCACGCGCCTCGCCCCAGCCTGTGTCTACTCCCGACTGACAACGATGCCGAAACCTTTGCGGCGGATCTCGGCTTCTTTCTGGAACGTAGGGAGCGGATCCGCTCAGAACGCGCCCGCTCCCTACGCGTCCGCTATTACCCCGCTTGGGATGTGTCAGTTGCGGAAGGCCTCTCCCCGAGTACTGAAGTCTTAGCGGCACAGATAGAGGGGCTGTACGATTTGCTTGCTGTCGAAACGCCTATTCTGGTGACTTCGGCTGAGGCCTTGTTACAACGGATCTTGCCGCAAGAAGAATTCATGACGGCGACATTACGCCTGCGTATAGCGGACGATTTTCCGCTGTCTGAACTCGTGGAATATTGTATCCAATGGGGCTACCGGCGTGTCCCGCTGGTTGAAGAGAAAGGCGAGATCAGCGTGCGCGGCGGGATTGTCGATCTCTTCCCCCCCCTCGCCCAGCTGCCGCTTCGCATCGAATTTGTGGGCGATACTATTGAAACAATGCGGTCTTTTGATCCCGTCTCGCAGCGTTCTATAGATACCGTCGACGAAATAATGATCTTGCCCATGCGCTTCTTTTCAGTAGCCCGCCTGCAAGCCGCACGGCGGACTATTGAAGAAGCGTTGAATGAGAGAGAAATCGCGCACCGAGAGCAGAAGCGCATTATCGAAAATCTCAAGAGCGGTCTCTCCTTTCCCGGTGTCGAATTCTTCCTGCCTTATCTGTATCCCGACCTTGAGCAGGTGAGCGAATATATGCCGCGTGGAGCAGTGGTATGGGCTATCGACCCCGCACAGCAGGCAACTGTATGTGAGACCTTCTGGGAGCAGGTTGTCGTGCGTACACATACCGCACTTGAGGCGGGCCGCTTTAGTCCTGCTCCCGAGCAGTACTATCTGTCTGCGGAAGACGCGTTGGGTTGGCGCACTGCGTTCGTGTCCGTAGAGCTGCGGAATTTAGAAACCGTTGACGCCGATTATACGATCTCATCAACCTTGCACACCGGCTTGAAAGCGGTCACCCACACTGCTGGAGCAGAAAAAAGTCTCGCTCCGCTGGTTGGTCAGATTCGGTGCTGGCAAGACGAGGGCATGCGCGTTTATCTGACTGTTTCCAGCCAACGCCAGGCCGCCCACCTCCAGCACTTATTGCTCGGTTATGAGCTGAAGCTCCCCATTGAAGAGCATCCCGGATGGCAGGGTGAGCAGGATGGGCAGGATATGCGGGAGGTGAACGATGGGCAGAATGTGCACGGAGCTGGAGCGGCGATCCTGGTCGGGCACCTGTCTCAGGGATTTAGCCTGCCGGCTGATGGTTGTGTCTTCCTGGCCGAAGAGGAAATCTTTGGTGAGCGTCGCCATCGGCGTCGCTCCCGTCCGCGTCCGGTCGCAGACTATTTGACCGGCCTGAGTCAGCTCACTCCAGGTGATTATGTGGTCCATACTGACCATGGCATTGGATGTTATAACGGACTTCAGCA
>CAUZQN010000355.1:0-4218 GCA_963581605.1 uncultured Binatia bacterium (SeqCode) | reverse complement strand
TGATCGGTCCAATTGACGTCGCGTTTCTAGCGGTAAGCGACGATGGACATATCTTGAGTCCCAAATGGGCGGATGTAGTGATGAAAAAAATGAGCGCCAAAATCATTATTCCCTCTCACTACTACATGCATGGCATAGGCGTTCCCAATGCGGGCGGACTCGAACCCGCTCTGGAGTGGACGAAAAAGCATGCGCATACGCTGCTCGACGGCCATACCCTCATCCTCACCCCAGAGAAAGTCAGCAAGTATAACCAACACGTAATGTATTTTGGCGACCACGTGCCGTTCGCCGTCACCGGCACCCCGCCCGAACCGCAGAAAGAAATGCCCCCGGTTCCTGAGCCCGCAAAAGCCTGGGAGCGCTTTGCTCACTGACGTGCATTTGCGCGCTGACTCAATACCAGCTCAATTCCAAGACGGATAGCATTCAAAGGAGGACAGAATGAAATTAGTCACATTCACACCGGCAGGAGGAAAAGGTTCAACGCGCATCGGAGTTTTGGATGGAGACGCCGTTGTTGATTTGTCGGTTGCCGCGCCGGACCTTCCCCGCGAGATGTGTGCCTTCTTGGCTGCAGGAGCGGACGCTTTAGCCGCGGCCGGCCAAGCCGGTAGCAATAGTGCGGCCCGGCTTGCGCTCGCAGACGTTACTCTCGAAGCGCCCATTCTCCGACCACCAAAGATTCTCGCTGTGGGCCTCAACTATAAAGATCACATTGAAGAAACCGGCATGAAGACACCCGAAGTCCCCATGATCTTCAACAAACAATCAACCTCGGTTACCGGTCCTGGCGGAGTCATTCACATTCCTCGTGCTTCGGACAAGGTGGACTATGAAGGCGAACTCGGTGTAGTCATTGGCCGTTACTGCCGCCACGTTCCAAAGAAGCGCGCCGCTGAAGTCATCGCCGGCTATACTATCGCGCACGATGTCAGCGTTCGCGACTGGCAGATTCGAGTCCCCACGTTCACCATGGGCAAGTCATTCGACACCCACTGTCCTATTGGTCCATACATTGTGACTTCGGATGAAGTCGGCGACCCGCATACCCTGGATCTGAAAACGTGGGTAAACGGCGAACTCAGACAAAACTCAAATACGTGTCAGTTGTTGTTTAATTGCTTTGAATTGATTGAACACCTGTCAACGGCTTTTACCCTGGAGCCAGGGGATATCATTTCGACCGGTACGCCCAGCGGTGTGGGCTTCGCCATGAAACCGCCCAACTATCTCAAGCCTGGGGATACGGTCAAAATTGCGATTGACAAGCTGGGCGAGTTGGAGAACCCGGTGATTGCCGAGCCGGAGAATACGGTGAGGATGTAGTAGTCTGGTGACCTTCTGTGTAGCCACGCCTCTCACCCTCACCCACAGTCGCTCCGCTCCTGTTTCCCTCTCCCACTGGGCACGGCCCGCAGTGTCACCTCGGGCAAGCCCTCCGCCTGCTTACGATGCCCCGGGGGCTTCAGCGTCAAGGGACAATACCGCAGCGCCACCGTGGCCTCGCGGGCGAGCTGGTCGCCCCGACGCGGCACCTTTAACCTGAGCTGCTTGACCAGGGGGTGGGCCTCCACCGTAGCCCACACATAGCGTTCGGGTGCCGCGACACAGCGGTCCCACGAGGCCCGGATCAACAGCTCGACGCCCTCGGGACGCTCGGCCGCCAGCACGTCATACACATCGGCTTCCCGATCCCCGACGCTGACAAAGCGGGTCGTGGGTCACTCTGCCCGGGCCTCGCCCACGGCCACCAGACTGGTGAGCCATTTCTGGCTGATGGGCAGCTGCTTGCGCCGGTGCCGCTTGTCGATGTCGTCCGGGTCCGCCTCGGCAAATTCGGTGACGGCCCAGTGGGTGTCCTCGGGCAGGGAACTCATACCCTCTCCTTTGTTAACGGGTTGCTCGGGGGGCGACTGCCCGCAGATGAACCCCCTTCTACCCCAAGGGCCTCTACAATGAAATTTGTGGGTAACTGTGAGCCCACTGGGAGAGGGCGGCGGACGCGGGTGAGGGTTTCTCTTGTGGGCAATTACAGCCGAACGGGCGGATAATACGACTTGTCGCCTAGCGCTTGCACCTGGGCGAAAAACTCTGGCCCGGATGCCTTGCCAACTTCTTCGAGTTCTAGGCTCTGACGGATATAATTCCAACTCTCGGGGCGAAGGCGCCTAGCTTCGGCGAATGCCTTTTGAGCATCCTCAGTATGGCCTTGATCGAATAGATATTGCCCCAGGCGGAAATGTGCGGCAGCTTGGGCCTGACTCTCAGTCGGACCCTGCACGCGTGCACCAGCCTCTTCGGCTGAGAGCGCATACGGACTCGCGTCTCCGTTCTGGACCCAATCGCGGAGCGCGTCCACATATTGTTGGCGTTTCTTGATGCCTTCGAGAGCAACATCTGCCGGCATCTGAAACGTCTCCACGTTCATTTTACGGAACCCGTCCGTTGCTCCAGCGCTTTCCGTAGGACGGACTATGCGACCTTCCTCGTTAATCCATACCGCTGAGGGAACGTTTACCATATTGTAGAGTTCCGCGACCAAATGCTTTTCATCAATCAAGCACGGATAGGTCGGGACTGCGGCGTGGCTGGCGAGTTCCGCAGACCAGCCCATAATGTCTTGCAGCTCTTTCGGAATCTCGATGGCAGAAGGTCGGCGTGAGTCCGAGTTTCTGCGTGCGGATCCGTTCGTAGTAGGATGTCTTTCCGTATCAGATTTTCTTTTCATTTCACACTGTCCCACTCATCCTCGTTCCGCCGTCCTCACGGCCCGTGTTACAAAATCTCCTAACGCCGCTATACTTTCGGGAGGGCATAGGCAAGGCATAGGGAGGACACACCATGAGACTCAACGGAAAAGTCGCCGTCATCACAGGCGGTGCCAGTGGTATGGGGCGCGCAACCGTGTTGCGCTTTCTGAATGAAGGGGCGCGCGTCGTGATTGCCGACTTTAATGCAGAGAATGGAAACGCCGTAGCGGCTGAGGCGAAAGACACCGGCCATGGGAATGCCGTGCGTTTTATTAAGACCGATGTGGCAAAAGAAGCCGACATCGAGGCCATGGTCAATCTGGCGCTAGTAGAGTTTGGGCGCTTGGATATTATCTTTAACAACGCCGGCGTTGGCGGCGTTGTCGGCCCGATATGGGATATCGAGGTTGAAGAGTGGGATTATACGTTCGACGTGCTGACCAAGGGCGTGTTCCTGGGCATCAAACACGCGGCTCGGGCAATGAAACAGCAGGGCCAGGGGGGTGCAATCATCAATACGGCATCCACCGCAGGGCTTAGTGGCGGCAGCGGTCCGTTGGTCTATTCTGCGGCAAAGGCAGCCGTTATCAACCTGACGAAGGCGGCAGCCGTACAACTCGCACCTGACCGAATTCGGGTCAATGCCATCTGTCCCGGTGGCATTCTGACTGGATTGACCACTCGGGGCGATCCCGAAGATACGGCGAAATTTCTTGACACCTTTCAGCCTTGGCCCGAGCACGGAAAGGGTGAAAACATCGCGGGCGCAGCAGTATTCCTGGCGAGTGAGGACTCTGCCTTCGTCACCGGTGAAGCACTCGTGGTTGATGGCGGACTGACCGCCATTGGTCCGGATATGTGGCAACGATTCGGCATTAAACAAGAAGCCCAGGCGCGCAAAAGCCATATCAACCGTGGCAGTACGGGCGAGGCCATGACGTCGCGACCGACGAAGCCTATCTAAATCAGAATCAATCTAAGTATATTCATGCGCAGGCGGAGGCCGGATGAGGGAAAAGGAACTAGAGGATGAGGTGGAGGAAATATTTGCGACTAGGCGCTCTGCTTAGTGTATGTATCAGTCTCGTCTGTTTGTCAGGCTGTGCTACGTACGAAAAGCGGAAGATGGTTGTCACCGCCTATTCGTCAGACCAGATCAGCACCAACTGGCGGCGAGGGCGCATCCTATTCTGGCGCGCCTATGTGGCCAGTGGCCCGAATAAAGGCAAGCGCAAAATCGTGGGCCTCACCTCTAGCGGGACCAAGGCCAGGAAAGGCACGATTGCCGCAGATACACGCTATTATCCGTATGGCACCGTCATGAAAATCCCCGGCTACGGCAAAGGCGTTGTGAAAGACACTGGCAGTGCCATTAAGGGCCCACACCGGATTGATGTGTATTTCTCCACACGTAAAAAAGCCCTCAAATGGGGCCGCCAAAAACTGACAGTGAAGATTAGGCAGT
>CAUZQN010000354.1:0-4218 GCA_963581605.1 uncultured Binatia bacterium (SeqCode) | reverse complement strand
CCGGCTAAAGCAGACTGACCTGCGAGGAAAACCGCTGAGGGGTCCCATAATGCATTGCGACAGGCAGAGGCGTATGCGATAATTTGTGCCGCCGACGATATATATGAGGATTATTTGCAAGAGGAGGTTATGGTATGGCAGATGTTACGATTCGGGTCCTGAAAAACGGCCCGTATGAGGTCAAAGGGGCAGTCACCGTCACCGATCAGAAGCGGAATGCGTATAAGACCGAGGATGATGCGGTGTACCTCTGCCGGTGTGGCGATTCGGCGAACAAGCCATTTTGCGACGGGACACATACGAAAGCGGGTTTCAAGGCAGACGAGACTGCAGAGTAACGTCCGCAGTTCATTACGGAGCAACCCCCAGGGGAGCATTCTCATGGGGGCTACTTTGTCTACTCTCCGTCTGCATAGCCTGAGTAGGCAGACCACCCTGTCTCGCCTGGATCGCGGCTGCTTCACTCAACACCTGGACGGCACGCACGCCGGCGCCATACCGGTAGACCATCTCCCCGCCCCAATAGCCCTGGATCGTCAGACCGATGAGACCCAGGCCAGCCAGAACCATATACAGCAGCGGGAGCTGCGCATTGATTTGCAGCCGCGCAACGGTGAGAATGGCAAAAAAGCCAAGCAGAATATAACCGCCATACTCATGGTAAAAGAACAACTCCTGGACTTGGGAATCAAAGACACTGCTGGGTTGTGGCAATTGCTGCTCAATCCAGCCGCTCAGGACAGCCAGACCAATTGCACCGGCTCCCACAAAAAAACCGATCTGACCAGCCCGCTGCCAATCGCGATTGCGTAAGATACTTCCCCCACAGTCGAGGAACATACCAAAGACAATGAGAGCAATCGCAAAATGCACGAAAATTGGATGCAGAGTTAAGACAAGACCCGCATCGAGCGGTGGGACCGGCACGCCTTCATCGGCAAAACTTTGTGTGACCATTCCTATAACGAGGCCCACGGTCGAACTCAGACGCCGCATCAAGCTCCGTCCCTTGTTTTTTCTTTCTCCTCTTGTGAGACGAACGCCCATACGCGACGGTCCGATTCTTCTTTTTTTATCTCAAATGCTACACTACGTTGTAACGCGTAGAGATACTATAGGAGGCCTGAGTGTCACAGTCTGAGACACCTATACTTGTCGCCGTCGCCCAGGTGGGGGAAGTAGAGCCCGGACAGACGAAGAAATTTCTGCTGTCTGTTGAAGGACGAGAAACAGAATGTTTCCTGGTGAATTATGGCGGCCGGTATTTTGCCTACGTCAATCGCTGCGCCCATGTGCCGATGACGATGGACTGGATCGACAATCAATTCCTGACGGAAGATGGACGCTACATCCTGTGCTCAACGCACGGGGCAGCCTTTGAGCCGGATACCGGGGAATGTATCTTTGGTCCGCCGTGCGGGAAGTTCCTGCCCCGCGTACCCCTCAGGATAGAGGGCGGTCGCATTATGGCGGATCAGCCGCTTAAAGATGCTAGCAGCTAGCCGTCAGACGACCGGAGAGCTACCCGCCCCTGAAACGGACAGCGGCTTTAGTCCCACTCGTCCCCAAAGTGCGCACGCAGCAGCCGTTGCTTGAGATAATCGAGGCTGCCGAGGTCTTCGATGATATCGCCGCCGGTATCATAGAAGAAAATTTCGCCGTGTTTATTGCGCGCGATCGCGACCAGCCATTCAAGCTCGTCACGATCTTCCAGCAAGTAATTAATAGTCTGGGAGACCCCTTTAGCAGGGATCAAAGTGACTTTTGGAGGTCGTGGCTTTTCTTGTGTATTTGATGACATGATTCGTCTCCACCGAAGCACCGTATCCAGATGCGGGACGGGGATGTTGTAGGCAGCATAGGGGTCGGTTTTCATGAAGTCAATACAGCAGTCGCGATTGTTTCGACGTGGTAGGTTTGCGGAAAAAGATCGACGGGTTGGAGACAGTCGACACGATAGCCAAGTTGGGCTAAACGTCTCAAGTCGCGGGCTAAGGTAGTCGGGTCACACGAGATATAGACGACCGTGTGTATTCCAAGCTGAGGAATGTTTTCGATGATTTCCGCCGCCCCAGCTCGCGGCGGATCTAAGACCAGTACATCGGCGCGGGCGTGGCGACGGATAAGGGACTGAAGACCCGCCTGAGCGGAGGTCCGCACAAATCGGACATTCCGTAATCCGACTCGCTTCACATTATCCCGGGCGTCAGCAATAGCCTGGGCATCGTGCTCAATCCCAGTGAGTTCACGGACCTGCTTTGCAATGGGCAAACTGAAGTTTCCCGCCCCACTATAACATTCGATCACTGTGTGTGATTGATCAAAATGACCAAGCTGGAGGAGCGTTTTTATCAAGACCCGATTGCCCGCTGGATTGACTTGCGTGAAGCCACCATTCTGCACTTCGAGGGTCATCCCATCAACGCCTAAGTCTAAGACCACGCGTGTCTTCCCCCAAGTCCGGCGCCAACCGCGCCCGAACAGGCTTAGTCCCGAGACATCCGCATGGGCTCGCAAAAAAGCGGCACACGCCTCTTCGTCTGCTGGCTGAAAAGGCCCCTCAGCGTTCCCTATGAGGACCACGTCCTCAGCAGCGGTACAGGCGGGGTCGCTCGTGGCAGGGTCACTCGTTACCAACTCGACACGACGGACGAGAGTGTGCAATTGAGCCAGCCAGTCACGGGCACGAGCGAGATGTGTTGCGCTGTTTTTCCCGGCGATAAGGCAATCGGCCAGCTCTACCAACTCGTGCGACTGCGCTTGATAGAAGCCGAGTCGTGCAGGCGATTCGGTGCGTAATCGAATGCGGTGGCGATAGCGCCATTCCTCAGGACTGGGAATGATCGGCAAGACCGGAGGGTCTGCCATACCACCGATACGCCGCATATTCTCCCGCACCAGCGACTCCTTGGCACGGAGTTGTTCAGCATACGTCACATGTTGCCAGGGACATCCACCACAGCGCGGTATATATGGACAGGGCGGCTGCCGCCGCTCTGGTCCAGGGTGTCGGAGAGCCGCCACACGTCCCATTGCATGGCGTTTTTTCTCTTCCGTCAGGACAACGTCTACCCGATCGCCGGGGGCGGTATGAGGGACGAAGACGACTTTCCCGTCGATGCGCCCAACACCAGCAGGACCGTAAGCAAGACGTTCAATATTCAGTGGCGCAGCAGTAGACATTGAGCAAATCCGGACACTTCATTTCTAGGGAAGAGGTCAGAACGGCGTGACAGAAGGACATGGACAGTAGAGTTTTTTCGGGCCGTGTGCAACAGGCTTACAGCATCTCTGGCGAGACCTCTGGCAGATTTCTGGCGGGATTTCTGGCGGGATTCCTGGTTTGTAGCAATATGTGTTAGGAAGGCATGCCATGTTCACCATCCGTAGAGGAAAACGAACGGACTGTGTCGCATTGCAGGCTCTGCTCTTTCCAGAAGATTCTGGAGAACTCGGCAAAGCAGCCGCGCGCCACTGGCGGCGTCTTGCCCAAGACCCGGCCCACGATTTCTATGTTGCGGAACGTGATGGAACTCTCTGGGGTATGCTCCTCGTGAGTTATGTCCGTGCACTTCGGAACCCCGGCTGGCAGGCTGTTCTGGATACGGCCGTACTCCAGACCGCATCGCCTGACATTAGTCGAGCATTGCTGCGCTTTGCCAAGGAACGAGCGCGTAAACGTGGGTGTCAGGTCTTGACCTGCTCAGCTCCCTCAGACCAGCACTCACCCCAGATGCTACTGGAGCTTCTTATGGAAGATGGATTTCAGCATTCCGGAGCGATTTTGTACTGCTCGCTCATATGAGTGTTCACCCCTAGTCGCCCAGGAATAAGGAACAAAGAGTCCCGTTATACCCCGTCCGGCCCGGCTTGGCCCGGTGCCCTACTTGACCCCGAGACCTGCCCCAAGCTAATAGGAGGCGAATAGGGAACATCCGCGTCGGGGTGTGGCTCAGCCTGGTAGAGCACACGGTTCGGGACCGTGGGGTCGCTGGTTCAAATCCAGTCACCCCGACCATTTCCATTCAGCCTCTTGCTCCCGAGCACTTTGTTCGCGAGCACTTTCCAGAAGTGGTCTCAGACACTATGGCCTCAGAACTAGACCTTGGCGTTCTGGTCATTTCCAGTATCGCCGCTTACCTGTGTGGCTCCATTCCAACCGGCGTACTTATCGCAAAGCGGCAGGGTATTACCGTGAGTGAGGCCGGGAGCGGGAAT
>CAUZQN010000353.1:0-4219 GCA_963581605.1 uncultured Binatia bacterium (SeqCode) | reverse complement strand
GCTCCAGCAAGTTTCCCTTGGATAAGAAGATTAACGGAGAGGCGTTCACCACTGGCCGTTCAACCACGCTCTACTTCTCGCTTTAGATCAGAAAAGTCAACAACGAACGCGTCAGCCTGCTCACGAGCGAGAGCTGACAAAAAGTCTGTCCGATCCAAGCCTGCGATATCGGCCGCTTTTTCCTGCGAAATTTCACCACGCTCATACCAATGAATCGCTGCTGCAAGACGCAACGCACGGGCAAATTCATCTGGAGAGCTACGTAAGGCGGGAAACACATCTTCAGGAAAGTCCAACGTCACAGTGGGCATTGCATTCAGACCTCGGCTTCTCCCTTTCCATTGTTACGACTTTTGTCCCGCAAGGGAAGAAGCCAAGTACGGGGAGCCACGAATCAGAAATGGTCACACCCGCAAAATCACACCACGTTTTTCGAGGTGTTGTTGCAGGTTCTTTACATCTACAACTTTGGGACTGAGCCCAGTTTTAACCGCAAGTGCAGCGGCTGTACCGGCGGCTTCGCCGGTTGCCATGCAGGCGGGGATTTCTTTAGTGGCGTGGTGGACACGGTGGTCGACTGAGATGCAGCGACCGGCTACCAGCAAGTTTGAAAATTCTTTCGCCAATAGGGAACGGTAGGGGATGTAGTACAGGGCTTCGTATTTGGTCCAGTGGCCGGTAATGGCGATCACATCATCGCAAGGTTGGTCTATATCATCGCGACCTAGCGTATACTCACCAACCAACCTGCGGCTTTCGGTAATGCCGAGCTGATCGGCAATATGGCACAGGTAGGCGTTTTTAAAACCAGGCGCCTCCTGTCGTAATCGATCAACCTCTGCCATGACTTGCTTGCGGCATTCTAGCTCAGCATAGGTCAGGTCATCCGGGTCAGTGGCGTCAATCTTTCTGGAGATCTTATCAGTCGCGCCCCACGGCAGGAGGACCTTGTCTTTGCCAATAGTGTGAAAAAACCAGCCGCCGGCTCGGATCGCTTCGTCAGGATTTTCAACCCCGCCCATGGAGAACCATAACCACGGCAGGACCTTCTCTTTTTCATACTCGGCGCCAGCTGAGACAAAAATATCTCCGTCACCGCTGGCGTCGATCACGACATCGGCCAGAATCGCAAAGCGGCCCGACTTGGCCTGAAAAGTCACTCCGGTGATGCGATCACCATCAACCAAGGCGTCACACGCCTGGGCGTGCATGAGTAATTGGACCTTGGCATCTTCGACCATTTGATTGAGGGCAAACTTGAGTTCTTCCGGATCGTAGGCCACGGAATAGCGCACGCGGTGCGGACCGTGGCCCCATACTAATCCCCACGATTGATCGCGCTGAACGAGAGCTGCAGCATCACTGCCCCACTCCGCTTTAGCAGGAAACTGCGCTGCGCCGCGCTGATCAAGCCGTTCAGTCACTTCTTGGCACAGGCCACCGACGACCTGCCGACCACGTCCGTCATCAAGCGTAAGTAGCAGAATAATCATGCCGCCTGTGGCCAAGCCACCCAGATAACCGAGGCGCTCGACCAGGATGACGTCCGCACCACTACGTGCAGCCGCCACAGCGGCTGAGACGCCGGCAGAGCCGCCACCGATCACCAGGACTTGCGTTTCGGCTTTGACTGGCGTGGAGCGGGCAGGCTCTTGGATAAAGCTGAGAGGTTTTGGCATGCTGTGCTACGTCCCGGTAAGAAGGTGGGTCTATGAGGACCCACCCTACACCTCCAGCCCCTAGCCCCTCATCCCCAGCCCCCACCTACCACATCTGCCGCAGCAGCCCGAGCAGGGATTCTTGCCCGCCCTGCTGGCTGTGCCAGATGGCGCTTTCTTTGTGGACTTCTTCAGCGACAATGGGCAGTTCGTCTTCCTTGGCACCGACATCACGCAGACGAGTAGGCACGCCGAGCGATTTAATAAATGCCTCAACCGTGTCAGCTGCCTCGGCCGCAACGTCTTCAGGTTTTCGTCCATCGGTTTGGACACCAAAGGCCTCGGCAATCATGACCTGCTGATCCAACGTCTGTGGAGCAAGAAAACGCATACAGTGCGGGATGGTGATGCACGAGGTAATCCCGTGCGGCACGTCCCAGCGGGCGCCGATTTGGTGACCGAAAATATGACTCAAACGCACGCCGACATTCATCAACCCAAAGATAGACAGCCACGCCGCGACTTGGCATTCACCCCGCGCCTCTAGATTCTCCGGTTCCTGTATGCACACCGGGAGATGACGGTGCAGCTTACGAATGGCGGCCATGGCCAACACATCCGTCACCGGCTGAGGATTGACGGACCAGATCGCCTCAATGGCGTGGTCCATGGCCTTCATGCCAGTTGCAGTCCACAGTTGCTTGGGCGTTGGCAGGGTCACTTCAGGATCAAGGATCACGGTTTTGGGCACAATGCGCGGATCAGTCCGCAGACCTTTGACACGTGTGTCTTCGTCCGTGATACCCGCAAAAGGCGTAAATTCTCCGGCGGACAAGGTGGTTGAAATCGCAATCTGCGGCATAGCCTCTTGAGGCTGGCCATCCTCCAGCAACTCTAGGGCCACGATCTTGGCCGCATCGATCGGACTGCCGCCACCAAAGGCAATAAGCGAATCCGCATTGATCTCTCGCGCCTGTTCAGCCGCGGCGGTGACGGTCTGACTAGGTACGTGTTGCCGAATGCCACTATTCGTACCAGCCCAGCGATCACCCAGTAGGTTTTCCAGCTTCTGGACGAGATCGGTCTTGGTCGCAAGACTATTGCCGGTCAAAATGAGCGCCCGGTTCTTGCCCAGTCGGTCAAGTTCGTCATTCACTTTGGCCAGCGAGCCAACACCAAAGATGACCTTCTCAAGCATGGGGAATTTATACTCACGAATCATGCCGCCTCCTTACAGTGACACTGCTGGAACCTCTCGGATCTGCTCAGGTTCTTTGTGCCGATCAAAAATATCATGATACGCGATATCCATCTTTTTGAGGATTTGCGGAAGAAAATATACCTCACCACATTGGCGACAGACTCCGGCAGGAACATTCTCTATGATGAGGAGATGTGCCTTACGACGGTAGTCATACTCGATTTTCCGCTCCTCAACAGACCCTCCGCAGAACGAACAGTCTCCAAAGCCTTTCATTCCTTCATTCTCCTTGTCCGAGGATCAACCCATTTGGGCGACTGAGGGCTGTAGACTGTGATAACTCTCAGTAAATGTTCTTCATAAGATCCCGGCGAACTTGCCCATCCTAGTACCACGTGCACTGGCTTTGCACCAGCATAGCCGAGCATGAGGCAGCTCTCGCCACGCGGATCATTCAGATACTGTTCCAGAATCTCGCCCGCACGCAGAGCTTCCTCAATTTCAACAATATCAAGATCCTCCTCCAAGCGCTCACGCTGTGCATGTATGCTGTATTCATACTTGCTTTGCCTGATCAACCGACGAATAAGTTCGGCATCCATACAGCAAGGGAATCTGTGATCACTCCAGTCCGGCTTTGCGCAAACTCTCAAGCTGGTGTTCAATCACCGCGGCATCTTTATACGGCATACGTCCCTGCGCAATGGCGAGGGAATAATTCGGATTAATGCGTAAGATTTCTTTTGCTTCAGTGTGAGCGGCTGCGTGTTGACCTGCCTCACTATAGGATGCCGCGAGCATCAGATGCGCCACCAGGTGATCCGGGATCCGCGTGACTACCCGTTTGAGAAGGGAAATGGCCTCTTCATTATTTCCTAACAGCCGCTGCGCATGCCCCAGAGCCCACAGATAGTCGGGGGTGTAACGCGGATTAAGGCGCATGGCTTGCTCGATGAGCGGTACGGCCTCCGCCGGTTGGCCCGCAAAACTCAGGATTTCGCCTAAACTGACATAGGCGTCTGCAAAATTGGGGTCATAGCTAAGGGCTGTACGCGCTTCCGAGATTGCCGCGTCGTACTGCTTTTTTGCCAGCAGGGCGTAGGCCAGCGTTTCGTGAGCGGTGGGTTGACTCTCATCTAGTTCCACCGCTTTCTGCCCATAGGTGAACACTTTTTCAATTGTAGAGGGATCAACGTTCCACTGGTTGACCACTTCCTTGAGATACGTGCGGCCGAGAAAGGTATAGGCTTCGGCATAGTCCGGATCGAGCCCGATCGCCTGCTCAAACAGCCGGCGCCTGCATATTTGCTTCTCGAACGAGACGTCTATATTCTTCTCGTCCACGTACGAAGGCGTCATG
>CAUZQN010000352.1:0-4225 GCA_963581605.1 uncultured Binatia bacterium (SeqCode) | reverse complement strand
GCTTTTGACACCGGCCCGGGTAATGTACTCATTGACGGAGTTGTCCAAACGGTCAGTAACGGCAAAAAATTATACGACCGCAATGGCCGCCTGGCACAAGCCGGAACAATTCATACGCGCCTACTGAACGAGCTGTTACGTCATCCCTATTTTACCCGACGGCCCCCAAAATCCACAGGCCGAGAAGAATTTGGCGAACCTTTTCTGCAACGTTTCTGTCAACGCGCAACCCGTCTCAAACTCAGTCCAGCCGACCAAGTCGCTACCGCCACAGCCTTGACCGCAATCAGTATGGCGCAGGCGTATCGTAATTTTATCCTGCCGAGAGGTCCGCTGGCCGAGGTGTTCTTAGCAGGCGGGGGGGCGTTGAATCCCGCTCTCCGTGCTCAATTCGCTGCAGCACTGCCCGAGGTCCGCGTCCGCCTCCTCGAAGAGACTGGCTATGACAGCCAATCTCTCGAAGCCGTGGCGTTCGCCGTCTTGGCCTATGCGACCTTGCATGGACTTCCGTCCAACGTTCCGAGTGCCACAGGTGCCCGCGCGCCGGTTGTACTCGGGAAAATAACTCCTGGCAAAAACTATCGCAGCGTGCGGTTGGGTTAGGGACTACGCCTAATAGAAACGGCTCTTCGCTACTATACACCTTGCTGAGATCCGCCTTTATCCACCATTAAAAAACAAAGGAAAGAAGTATGCCTAAGCGTGTTGTGATTATTCCCGGTGACGATGCCGCCCCAGAGGCTATGACCCCAACAGTCGACATTCTGAAAAGTTTGGAGTTGGATATCAGCTTTACCGAGTTCCCGTCTGGCGAAGAGGGGGTCAACCAATACGGTTCCCGCAGGGAATTCGAAATGGCGCTGCGTCAAGCGATTGATCAATCTGACTCAACGCTGTTTGGCTCTACGAACGGGACAACGGGCGGCATCGGCTATCTGCGCTGGGGCAAGCAGACGTATGCAAATGTCCGTCCAGCCCATTGGCGACCGGGGTTTCGTAGCCCGCTCAAAGATCCTGAGAAAATCAACTTTGTCATTGTCCGGGAAAACCTTGAAGATCTGTATATGGGGCTGGAGGGAGACCTGGATACTCTGACGCCGCTGTCTTTGACGAGCGCCATCACTCGGGAACCCTTGGATACACAATCTAAGGGCCAGTTTGCCATTAAAGTGATTACCGAGGCTGGGACACAGCGTATTGCGCATTTTGCGTTTGCACTTGCCCGCAAACGCAAAGCCCAGGGCCGGAAGGGCTTAGTCACCTGTACCAGCAAATACAATATCCTGCGTAAGAGTGATGGTTTGTTCCAAGACGTTGTTGAGGCTACGGCAAAAGAGTATCCAGATGTGCAGTATGACCGGTATATTGTTGATGATTTTGCACGACGTTTAGTCGCCAGTCCCTCCCAATTTGACGTCGTGGTAATGCCGAATCTATACGGAGACATTCTCTCAGACGTTGCCGCCGGAACTATCGGAGGATTGGGGTTGGGGCCGAGCGGATGTTATGGAGACGCCTATGCCTATTTTGAGTCCGTGCACGGCTCTGCTCCGGACATTGCCGGACAGAACATTATCAACCCAACGGCAACCCTGCTCTCAGCGGCCCTGATGCTCGACTATCTGGGCTGGCCTGAGGAGGCGAAGCGCCTTGAGGAAACGGTTACGCGGGTATACGCGGACGGCGGCGTCCTGCCGCCCGATCAGGGGGGTACAGCAACAACGACTGTGTTTTGCGCGGAAGTCGGAAAGCTGCTTTTTGGGTAAGAAAAAGGCTTTCGAGGCGGGTACTATCCCTGAGTTCTGTGACGGGATCGCTTCACGACAACGACATTTTCACCATTCACCCGGACGGTCCTTTTGTCTGCTATGGGCGGCTGAACAGACTTCTGTCCGCGAGCTTCCCGCCATATTTTGAGTTGTCTTTCAAGGTCTTTCGAATCCACTCGGTCCTCCATACTCATACAACATTCCTATGATCTAGCCGTCAATAAAAGCCTCTAAACTCTTGGCTCGTGTTGGGTTACGCAGCTTCCGGAGCGCCTTTGCTTCAATCTGACGAATACGTTCTCGTGTCACCGCAAACCGCTGTCCAACTTCTTCGAGCGTGTAGTCCGTCTTTTCATCAATCCCAAACCGCATCCGCAGAATCTGCTCCTCACGCGGCGTCAGCGTGGCTAACACCTTGCGGGTTTGCTCCTCTAAACTGAGGGCCATGGCGGCGTCGGCTGGGGAGAGCGTCTGGCGGTCTTCAACAAAATCACCGAGCGAACTTTCTTCGTCATCTCCAATGGGTGTTTCCAGCGAGACTGGTTCTTTCACTATCTTCAGGACTTTGCGGACCTTATCCGGCGGCACTTCCATTTGCGCCGCAATTTCTTCTGGAGAGGGTTCGCGGCCGAGCTGCTGGACAAGATAGCGAGAGGTCCGGAGCACCTTATTGATCGTCTCAATCATATGCACAGGAATACGGATCGTCCGGGCTTGGTCCGCGATCGCCCGACTCACAGACTGGCGAATCCACCACGTTGCATACGTTGAGAATTTATATCCGCGTTGATACTCAAACTTCTCAACCGCACGCATGAGTCCGATATTCCCCTCCTGGATCAAGTCGAGGAAACCCAGGCCACGGTTGACATAGCGCTTGGCGATACTCACCACGAGGCGCAGGTTGGCCTCGATTAAACGGCGTTTCCCCTCCTGGGCTTGAGCCTCCCCTTGGGCAATGATGGCGAGAGAGCCACGCATCTCTTCCATATTTGTCCCAAGTCGGTCCTCAATGCGCTGGATCTCTTTTCGGGTATCCTTGATGATTTGGCTTGCCTCTTGGATTTTTTGTGCGTGGGTCGCCTTACTGGATTCCTTACCTTCTTTCGCGCCTCGCGGGCCGCCATTCTTGTAGGTACGGGAAAGGGCGAGGATTTCGGACGCCTGGCAATTATGCAGATTCTCCTGGCGTCTAATCGTCCTGGTCTGCCTTTCCAGGAGAAGGCCTACTTCCTTCAATTTGTCGACAACAATCGTAATATGGCGTCGGCCTAGAGGAAGAGCGTCGAGCGATGTTCTGACCTTCACCTGCAGATCGCTAAGTCGCTTGAGCACCTTCTCTCGTTCTTTCACCGGGCCACGCTTGTGGGAGAGTTTCTCGGCCTTCTCCCGTTCTCCAGCAAGCCGTTTCAGGGGACCCATGCGGCTCAAGAAAAGTTCAATGCGCGGATCTTCTTTTCTCGCTGTCTCAGCACCCTCCTCTTCATCACCCTCACCTTCATCGCCGAAAATAAACCGTGCTTCGTTTTCGTCCTGCTTGAGGCGCTCCCCGAGCGACAATATGTATTGGAGCGCTAAGGGTGCTGAGAATATCTCCTGGCGAATGTGCTTTTCTCCAGCCTCGATCTCTTTGGCAATCGTCACCTCTTCTTCGCGACTCAGGAGAGGGATATTTCCCATCTCTTGGAGATACATACGGACAGGGTCAGAGGTATCTCCAATCACCGGTTCTACAGTCGCGACAACTTCCTCTCCCCAGTTCCCTTCTCCCCGTTTTGAAGCCCCAACGGTAGCGGCGCCCTCTTCCTCAATGTTGACGCTGCTCTCTTCTTCAAGAACGTCGACCGTCTCAATGTCCATTTCCTCGAGAATGGTCATGACACCGTCGATCTCTTCTGTCGGAGCGACCCCTTGAGAAGCGGAGGAGGCCGCTTGGACAGACTTGACAGTAGTCTTCGCAGACACCTTCTTGGGGGTGCGCGGAACAACCAATATCTTTTTATTTTTATTTTTTTCCATAAACTGCCTCTACCCCCTTCATTATGAGCGGCATCGAAGCACGAGGGAGTGCAAACTCTCCTTCACCCTTACGTATTCAGAAAAGGAGGAAAGGGCTGGGCTTTCCTGACAACGCCACTTTCGTATACGTGATCCAAAAGAAATAGGAAAATAGATGCAATTGGCTAGAACTTCTGATGAAATACAGAGTCCCACGTATAATAGGGATGGTCAGAAGGGAAGTCAAGAGAAAATTCGAGACCAAGACCTCAGGGTGTTTCTTTTCCCATCAGAAATACTATTCCGTCAAGGACTACAGTTCACGTTTATACACCGTAACATTCCGCCTGCGCTCTTCAGCATATCCTTCCCATTTTTCTGCAGGAATTTCGTCTGGATCGACTTGGTCAAAGTCGAACCGTTCAAATAGCCGTTGCGCCCCCGCCTGATTCGTACAC
>CAUZQN010000351.1:0-4240 GCA_963581605.1 uncultured Binatia bacterium (SeqCode) | reverse complement strand
GTTGACCAACACCATTTGAGCCAGCTCGAGAGGAATATCGAGCTGTTGGATCAGATCGTTGATGGTCGCATTATCCGCCAAGTCCAGCGTTGCCTTGCCCTTGGATGAACCCGGCGGCAACTTTTTGCGCAGTGTGGCAAAGAGCTTGAGATTAATCTGCATGGATTGCTTGCCCTTATTCACCCTTTCCAATGCCCGGAGTCGGGGTCCGAGGAAGTTCGTCAAGTCTATCAGGACGGGTGCCGATGAGCGGGGCGTGCGATCCCTTTTGCCACGTCTGCGGGGTTTTTCCATTGACCCGATAGGCGCGGTCTTTTGCTGGTGCACCTAACAGCGTCTGGCTGATCAGTTTCTGGGCCGTGCCCGTTGCGACATAGGCCCGTCGAATGTCCGTCGGATTTTTCTTGATATAATCAACCCAGTTGCCGAGTGTCTGTTTGGTCTGAATCAGTCCTTTGACCATGCCCACGTCGTTGAGCATGGTCACATCATCAATTGGCCCAACGAATAGTGCGCCGACCATGCGGTCGCCGTCCCAGACGTATTTGCGATAAATCGGCCGTGTAGGGTTCCATATGATTGTGGTCTCTTGGCCTGCCTCAAGCCACTGGCCAAAGCTGGCACAATGCAGATTGATGACATCCAGCACGTTGAGCAGCAGGCTGCCTGGATAATGCGTTTCTTTGCCCGCCATATTGGCGCCGGCAATGCGGCCATGGTCGACAGCTGTGGGCTGAATGGCATGCACGGCCGATGAGCCAGTCAGTAGATCTGGTCCAGCCGCAACATCGCCCGCCGCATAGATGCCGGGAATACTGGTTTGCATGCGGTCGTCTACGACAATGCCGCCATCAATGCTGATGCCGGAGCCATCCAGAAAGCTCAGATTCGGTTGAATGCCCGTGGCCAGAATGACAATATCCGCACTCAGGCTAGAGCCGGTGCTGAGCGATAAGCTGAGCTTGTCGCCTTGGCGCGTAATACTCTGGACTTGCGCGCCGGTGTGAACGGTCACGTCCCGATTGCCCAGCCAGCCTTCGACCGCCTCAGCGCCTTTGGCGTCGAGCATGCGCGGCAGGATTTGTGACTCGGTTTCTACAACGGCAAGATTCCAGCCCAACTTCGCCATAGCATTCAATACAATGAAGCCGATAAAACCCGCGCCGATGAGCACGGCTTGTGGCGTGCCTTGGACTTTTGCCATGACCTGCTTGGCATCGTCTAAGGTCCAGAATGTATACACGCCTTCTTGATCGATGCCGGAGATAGCAGGACGTTGGGCCGAAGAGCCGGTGGCAATCAGTAAGGTATCAAATGAGCGGGTTGAGCCGTCGCCCAGCGTGACCGTACGTGCCTGGGTATCGACCTTCTCGACTTGGCCAGACACGGATTCAATGCCGTGCTTTTCGAAATATGACTGATCACCCGTCAGGACATGCTGCTCTGGAATATCATTGGCCAAATAGTACGGCAGGACCATGCGCGAGTAGGCTGGTTCGTTGGAGAGCAGTGTAATCTGTGCATCCGCTCCAGCTGTGGCGCGGATGGTCTCAGCCGCCGCCACGCCGGCAGGGCCAGCGCCAATAATGATGTGTTGTGCCATGGCTCTTCTTCTTTCTGGCTATTACTCCAACCCTAACTCTTTTTTCTTCTCGGCAGTGACCCTGCCGTCTTTGTCCCAGCCGCGCAGTTCATAATATTCGGGCAGCATTTCACCCAGCCGATTGACCTCGCCTTTGGCCGGTCCGGATGGAATAGGCTCTTCCAGAATACGTTTGGGCAGAGTATCGTCCTTGCCGGTGAAGCCGGCCCGCTCGTTCCACAGCCGTTCCAAGTTCCAAATGCGTTCGCCGATTAACATCAATTCTTCAAGCGTGTACGCCACGCCTGTGGCTGCCGATAACTGGGGCAGCATTTCCTCAAGACCCACCCCGAAGGTGAGGAACTGACACAGGCCGAGAGCATCTACGGTTGAGGTGGCGTCTTGGAAGATCTTAGTGATCTCAGCTTTCTCTGCAGTGGCTCTGGGGTCCATCTGACGCGGCAGACCCAGGATTTCGGCAGCTACGGTATACGCCTTCAAATGGCACGCGCCGCGGTTCGAGGTCGCATAGCCGAGGCCCATGCCCTGAATGGCGCGGGCTTCATACGCGGCAAATTCTTGGCTGCGCACGCCCATAAAGAACTCGGGCCGGCCCAGCGTCTCCGTCATGCGTCTGGAGCCCTCGGCAATGACATCGCCAAAGCCCTGCCGGTAGGCGGTCTTTTCAGCCATAAGGATCAGGGCTTCCGCGTTGCCAAACTCGAGCGGAATCTCGGTTTCATTCTGTGTGATTACACCCTTTTGAAACAGCTCCATGGCAGCCGCCACGCTGGCGCCAAAGCTGATCGAATCCATGCCCAGGTCGTTACACAGCCAGTTGGTTTTGATGAGAGCATCCAGGTCTCCGATGCCACACTCGGCACCCATGGCCCAGGCGGCTTCATATTCCGGGCCCTCGCCCGCTATTTTCCAGTTGCGCGGGCTGGTCGTCACGGAGTATTTCGAGGCTGCTTCTCCGGGTAGGGTGGTGACTCTGCCGCAGGCGATGGTACAGGCAAAGCAGGCTTTGTTGGCTACAAGCCGCGTCTCGGTCAGGGTCTCGCCGCCAATGTTGTCAGCCTCTGCAAAGACGGTTTCTTGATGATTGCGCGTGGGCAGCGCGCCGTGTTCGTTAATCACGTTGAGCAAGACTTCCGTGCCGTATATGGGGAGACCCTCAGCCGTTACCGGAGCTTCGCGCAATTTTACCTTCATTGCCCACTGGCCTTCCATATAGGTCTGTGGGTCGGCCAAGCTGACACCTCCCGTACCCCGCAGGGCGATGGCTTTGAGATTTTTCGAACCCATGACCGCGCCTACGCCGGACCGACCGGCGGCACGATGCAGGTCGTTCATAATGCAGGCAAAGCGAACCAGCTTTTCTCCTGCCGGACCGATGCTGGCGATGATCGTGTCGGGCACGCCGAGTTCGCTCCGTAACTCCTCTTCGGTTTGCCACACCGTCTTGCCCCACAGGTGCGTAGCATCCCGGATTTCGACCTGATCATCATAGATCCACAGATATGAGGGCTTTTCCGCCTTGCCTTCCAGGATGATCATGTCGTAGCCGGCGAACTTCATCTCCGGTCCCCAAAATCCGCCCGAATTCGAGGTCGTGATGGCATTGGTCAGTGCGCCCTTGGTGATGACCATATAGCGCGAGCCGCACGAGGCGTTGGTGCCGGTGAGTGGGCCGGTGGCAAAGATCATTTTATTGTCCGGGCTGAGCGGATCGACCGTGGGGTCCATCTCTTCAGACAGATATTTGACTCCCAGCCCGCGACCGCCGACGTAGTCTTTGGCCCATTCGGCATTGAGCGGCTCTTTGGTTATCGTGCTGGTGGTAAGATTGACTCGCAGAACTGTTCCGATCCAACCATGCATGCCATTCATGTTAGTTTTTCCAGTTTGGCCGCTCATGAGTTGCCTCCTTCGCCGTCTTGCATGCGTTGATATCCTGTATCAACTTTTTCAGCCCAGCTGGCCAGCCAGTCGGGTTGATCCATATCCACATATTCCAGCGCGCCTGTCGGACACGATTTTACACAGGCCGGATCACCGCCGCATAGGTCACACTTAAACGCTTTATGCGTATCGGGATTGTAGAACATGGTTCCGTAGGGACAGGCGACCGTACACACGGCACAGCCGACACACACGTCGTCCATCACGACCTTTGCCCCGTTGTCCGGGTCTATGGCAATTGCGTTGACCGGACACGCCGTCAGACACCATGCTTCGTCGCACTGAAAACAGGTATACGGCGCGTAGACGGCCTGCTCGTCAAAAATATGGACTCGAATGACCGAACGGGACGGCTGAAAAGTCCCAGTTTGGACAAAGGCACAAGCCAGCTCGCACTGGAGGCAGCTGGTGCATTTGTCGGTAATCACGCGTAACTGCTTCATAAGCGTTTCCCCTTCTCTGTTGTCCCTAACAGATTCGGGCACAGAATTCCAGAAAAGCAGGCAGGTGAGCAAGTAGATGAGACAGTAAGAGAGGTCAAAAAAATAACCGGCCCCTCTTTCCGTGTTAGCAGTTGATATACTGCGTGCAAGAGAATTGAGAGTGGTAAGAAGCAAGCAGCAAGAAGAGAGAGGAGACAGCGTGCACGGTCTGACAAGCGTTTGCCCGGCGGCAATGGAATATAAGCAGCAA
>CAUZQN010000350.1:0-4242 GCA_963581605.1 uncultured Binatia bacterium (SeqCode) | reverse complement strand
CTTCAACACGAATGACAGACTCGGCCGCGTGGCGGAAATACGCCTCGACTTCGGCCCAGCCGCGGACGGGCTGAGCCCGCTCTTCCGGAATATACAGGATATGCTCGTATGCGGAGTCCCAAATGCCTTTGAGGCCTTCCCAGTCCATGGCCTCCCAGCTTTTGGAATACTGCTCAAGGACGGCCATGATTTGTTGTGTATCGTGTTCTTTCGTTGGCATAGTCGTGTCCTCCGTCCATCACTCTCCGCTGCTAGCCGGTACTATCTGAGCTGGGCAACGAACTGCTCTAGCATTTGATTGAATGCAAGCGGCTGCTCGATTTGGTACATATGGGCTACGTCTGTGATGATCTGTAACTCTGTATTGGGAATCTGTTCCGCGAGAAACTGGTTCGCTTCAACCGGCGTGGCATCATCCTCTTCGCCAACCACAATCAGTGTGGGCTGGGTAATCTCTTTGAGCCTGGTGGTAATATCCCAATTCCATACGCCGTCAGGGTGTTCGACTAACGCGCACGCCACTCGCTGCGGAAAGGCAACACTATCAAGAAGATTGTTTTTGAGCAGGGTACAGATCTCGGGCCGCTCTTGTCTCGTCCGCTTTGAAAAACACCGCCGTACAAACTCGTCGGTCATCTCCTCGTATTTGGTCCGTAAGTCTCTCAGTAAATCGACCGAGTCCACATATTGAGTCAGATTTGTTGCGCTGCTGATAATGACATTGGCTGTAACGAGATCAGGCGTATCTAAGCAAATTTGCATGGCCCGCATGCCACCCATGGAATTCCCAACCAGAATCGCTCGGTCGATTCCTAAAGCTGCAATGACAGCTGCATCGTCTGCTGCCATATCTTGAATAGAGTAACCGCTCAGGGGTTTGCTCGAACGTCCATGGCCACGGGCTTCAATAACAATGCAGCGATACTTATGGGCTAAGAGTGGGACTTGGTAGCTCCATATCCAGGCGTTACACGAATAGCCGTGTAGAAAAACAAGAGGCAAACCCTGCCCGTAATCGTCATAATGAATTTTGACCCCACGTTCTCTTTCGATGTATGGCATGCATCCTCTCTTTCATTACTCGATTACTGTCCGATAAGCGGTTTCTTCACCCAGCCGTCGCCATATGGGGTAAAGAAGAAGACAGACGCTGTGAGGTCTTTGAATTTCCACTCTCCCTCATACTTCACGTACTTCTCCTCGTACCGGCCGGTCAGCCAGGCGGCTTGGTTGCCTTTCGCTAAGGTACACGCCTGAAACACATACCACTGACCGGTTGCGATATCAGCGTCCACCTCAATAATGGGGTTCATGACATTGTGAATGGCAAAAGAGAAGATTTCAGATGCGCCTTGAAAGAATGTTCGGATCGCCTCGCGACCCTCGTGTCGGCCAAAGCTCCCGCCGTCCCAGACCGCGTCCTCCGTAAAAAGTGCAGCAAGGCCATCCGCATCATACTGGTTGTCGCACAAGGCACAGTACCGAGCTTTGAGTTTCTTGATGGCTTCAATGCTCTCCAGCGTTTGAATGCGCTGGGCAAGATCTTCAACGCTCATTTTTTGTCCCTCCTTCTATTGAGGCGTTAGTTGGTAGTGGGCAGTTTCTATAAACGAGGACGAACCTCCAGACAGTGTAAAATCGCTCTAGTCCATCTCGGACGTGGTGTCAATGAAAAAACCCTCAGCCTCTATGGCTTGTCTTTCAAATGCGCTATGAAGAAAAAAACGTTCGGGGAGGGTAAAGTATGCGATCTGTGCTGTTCGTATTCTTTCTGGCCGTGCTGACCTTGCTCATTCTGCCAGCGTCTCTCCTCGCGTGTGACATGATGCGCATCACTGGCGTATTCGTGAGCGCCGAAGACGATCCTGGAGAATACGACCCAAGCCTGGATGTCAGGATCGCCGGTCAGCCGTGGATGCTGCATATTCGGGAATCCCGCCATCTGTCTGATGACCGGTCCGGCCGGAAAACCCTACGCTCCCTGCGATCACTATCATTGGTAGGCCCACCCGAGCTACTAGACTATATCCAGAGCCCCGAGACGCGAGGTCAACCTCTCAAAATTAAAGGCGATCTTATTCGGAGAGGCGGCATCTTTCGGCTGATGACAGTGGAGCCCGCACTGGGGTCGTTCTGGTAAGACGACTCATCCCGACCTTTGCACGGCCGACATAGCACTCTGATCCACAACAGAAAAGACTAAATGTTGATTTGCCAGGCGACGAGGCCGAAGCCGAACCGGCAGTCCCTGGCTGGTCTATGCCGCTAGATGATTTATTTCCCTCGCCTTCAGTCTAACTCAATCCCATACAATTTCGCTGCGTTGTCGCACACAATTTTTTGCGTAATGGCATGCGGGACACCGGCGAAGTTTTTCTCTATCACTTTGCGTGAATTGGGCCAGGTCGTGTCCGTGTGGGGGAAGTCGGACGCCCACATGCAATTGTCTTCGCCAAACACGACCGCATTTGCCGCGCCAATCGGGTCGTCCTGAAAGGTCGCCCACACTTGGCGACGAACGTATTCGCTGGGTTTCATTGGCAACGGATGCTCGACCATCACCCCGAACTTCTCATACGCATGATCGAGGCGCTGCACATAATGGGCCAGCCAGCCGATATCACTTTCGGCTGACACGATCTTGAGTCGTGGGAAACGCTCCAATACGCCGCCCAAAATAAAACTGGTCAAAGACTTCTGCACCTCATGAATGAGGTGCACGAACCGAATCGCGGTTTGATTTACCCAGCCACTTGAGCCACCGTCCATGACAACTCGGGTACTCGCATCTCGGCTGGAGACGACGTGCAGGGAGAGCGGCATATTCAGTTCCTGCGCTGCGGTCCAGAATGGATCGTAGATGTTATTGAAATATGGCCGGTCTTCGGGCGGCGCACCCCAGATCATCCCGCCTTTGAGGCCCAATTTTGTGGCGCGCTCAAGTTCCTTGACTGCCGCAGGAATATCCTCAAGCGATATCATCGCTACCGGATAGAGCCGTTTGGGGTTATGTGACCGAAACTCGGCAACCCAGTCGTTATAAACACGAAAACATGCCTGCTGGAGTTTCGCGTCTGTGAGCTGGAATAGGGCCAGACCCAGCGTGGTGTAGATCACTTCAGCCTGGACCCCGTCGATCTCCTGATCCTTAATGCGTTCGACTGGGTCCCAGCCACTTGGTCGGGCCGCCTCATAACCACTTTTGAGATGTTTTTTAAGCTCTTCGCCACTGCGTCCGGTGGAAAATCCGCCTGCAACTGGGAATGGCGTAATACCCGGGGCAATAAAAAAATGTCCAGGTTTTTCTTTGTCTTCTACCACATGCGGGGCTCGGTCCTGGAACTGTTTATCGAGCCGGCTGGTCCACAGGTCTGGTGGCTCTGTCATATGCGAATCAGCAGAAATAACGCGCAACGGCTCCATCTTTCCCCCTCTGTGTGGTCATCTTTGTGCAGCACTACTGTACACCGATCAAGTAACGCCTAGCATTTTCGTTTCCATACTGTCAAACCACAGGGGAGAAGTGTTACGTTCAAAACGTGCGACGGCGGACGTATATTAATGCGGGTGGTATTGCGGTGTTGCTCTGCTTTGCAAGCTGGCCGATGACTTGGTTCCTCCCCGGTGGCATGCCTGTAGTCGCTGCGCTTTACGCAGCTGACAGTACGGCAGACGCCTTGCTCGACAAAGCCAACAAACTCCGGGCAGCGGGACAAACCGATCAGGCCCGGAGCACGTATGCCGAAGCGCGCAAGCGCTATCAGCAACAGACTGATCTGCTTGGCCAGGCCCACGTCTTGCTCGAACTGGGGAATTTAGAGCGGGCGGCTGGACAGGACAAACAAGCGTACGAAGCGTATGCGCAGGCGGAGGAGTTGTATAAACGCAGGGGCGATCGCCGTGGCCAGGCGCACGTGCTGCTGGGTATGGGCGATGTCGAACGTCGGCTGAAAAATGCGCAGAAGGCGCGTGGATTGTATGCCCATGCGTATAAACTATACCAACTTGAACGTGACCCGCTCGGCCAGGCGCACGTGCTGCTTGGCATGGGCTATGTCGAGCGGGGCCTTGATCGTATTGATCAGGCGCATAATTTTCTCTTTCGGGCGTTGACGTTGTATACCACGCAGGGCCAAAGTCTGGGCCGAGCTCAGGTGTTTTTTGCGCTTGGCCAGCTCTATTCCAGCACTGACCAGGCACTCGCCCAACGCTATTTTGAGCAAGCCGCTGAGCAGTACCGCA
>CAUZQN010000349.1:0-4245 GCA_963581605.1 uncultured Binatia bacterium (SeqCode) | reverse complement strand
ACCGTTTCTATGAGATTCATGACGTGCCGGGTATTAGCTCCTAAATCACCCTTGCCGACCCGCGAGGCTGAACGCACCAGGAGTCTACAGCTTTCCTCGCCGGTTGCTTCGACCTGAATGGTGACGTCATCTTTGAATCCGATCACCTGCGTGGTGACAACCGCTTCTATTTTTTTTACGTCGGCATCGATGTTAGTCAGTTCCCACTTCAGTGCCTTCGCCGCTCTTCGCGCCACGTCAAACATGAACGCAGCAGGCGCAGCATACGCCCGCGGCTTGAGTTCCGGGAAAGGTGAGTCCGAGGCTGTCTCAGCGATATTTGTCGAGAGATAGGTCAGCAGCCGCGTGCCCACTCCGGGTGGATCCGTCCACGGTAGCTTATTGGCTATAAGCCCGGCGACCAGTAAAGCAGCTGACACGATCACTAAGAAAAAGACAACCTGTAGTAACCCACTCATAAATCGCATGACCTCCTCCTTTTTTCTTAGGTTTTACCAGAGCTGCTTAGAGCCACTAACAAAACTCCGTCTTGTCCCATAGCCCTAGATCCCTGCTTGCGCAGGTATGACACTAAAAAGACTGTCATTTCCGTGGAAACGGGAATCCAGGGTGGGGGGCCGGCGCGCCGACAACGTACTTGAGGCAATTCTGTTATGCATTCTCAGCGTATTGAAGCGCTGATGAGGCGCTGCATGTCTTCCCAGGTTGTAACGGGTAGCGAGCAGCTGAAATTGTGACAGACGTAGGCGGTGAGCTTGCCGTCAAGCTGTGTTTTTCCATTCAGGGCCGACGGCATTCCGCGTTGGGGTGGATCAGCAGGATCACAACAGGCCAGCGTCTTATTCGGAATAAATAAACCATGAATCTGACGCAGTAATATTTGCGTATCAGGGGCAGTCGGCTCTCCAAGCAAAACGATTTCCTGGGGACGACGCAGATAAAAATCCAGCGCGCATAGCATATTGCTGAATCCAAACGGATTCTGCTGCATGCCGTCGTAGAACAAACGCAAGACGGTTTCGGCCTTAGTCAGATAATCCTGACTTTCAGTCAGATAAAACAGTCGCAGGAGCACAAGCGCCGCCACCGAATTACCGGAAGGTGTAGACCCATCGAACGCGGACTTTGAACGGCTAATCAATGTCTCGTGATCTGCGCTGGTAAAGAAGAATCCGCCCTCTTGTGCATCCCAAAAACGGGACAGTAATACCTCGCTAAACGCTATGGCGTGATCAAGATACTGTTGTTCAAAAGTCGCTTCATACACATCCAGTAGTGCTGCCGAGAAACACGCATAGTCGTCGAGATACGCGTTGAACTTGGCCTGGCCGTCTTTATAGCTGCGCAGTAAACGACCCTCCCGACATAGATGGGTGAGAATAAAATCGATGCTCTGACGGGCAATTTCGAGGTAACGCGCATTGCCCAGAACCTTATACGCTTCGGCATAGGCTGAAATCATCAAGCCATTCCAGCTTGTAAGAATTTTCTCATCCCGGCCGGGCTTCACCCGCTTTTCTCGGACAGCGAACAGCGTGTGCTTGGCTTGCGCGATCAGCTGAGTCACACCGTCTACGTCGCGCCGAAACAGCGTGGCCAACTGTTGCAGGTCCAGCGTAGGATGGAGAATATTCTTGTGCTCGAAATTGCCGGCATCGGTAATATCGTAATAGCGGCAAAATATTTCGCCCACTTCTTCACCCAGCAGCTGCATGACTTCGTCTTGGTCCCAGACGAAAAACTTGCCCTCGACCCCTTCCGAGTCTGCGTCTTGAGTCGAGTAGAAGCCCCCGCCCGGCTGCAGCATCTCACGCTCGACATAGGCCAGGATCTCCTCAGCCACCTGCCGGAAAAATACATCTCCGCTGGCCTGATAACCTTCAAGATACAGCCGGGTCAGCAGCGCGTTGTCGTACAGCATCTTTTCAAAATGGGGCACCAACCAGCGTTCGTCGACTGAGTAGCGGTGAAAGCCGCCGCCCAGATGGTCATACATGCCGCCTTGGGCCATCTTGCGCAGCGTATAGACGGTCTTATCCAGATAAGACCGATCACCGCTCGCCTGCGCCTGGCGTAAGAACAACGAGAAAACCAAAGAATTCGGAAACTTGGGAGCCTGCCCAATACCACCATGTGTCTCGTCATACGGCTGGCTTAGATGCTGTGCAGCTTTTTCGAGAGCTGACACATCCAGCGTCTGTGTCGTCTGCTGGCGATGGGCTATTTTTTCCATATTGCCCAGAATCTCGGTTGTGGATTTTTCCACATCCGCCGGTTTCTCGCGGTAGGCTTGGGCGATGCCGGCCAGGACACGCGGGAAAGCAGGGATATTGTGTCGATCCACTGGCGGGAAATACGTCCCGCCATAAAACGGTTTCCCCTCGGGTGTCAGAAAGACCGTCATCGGCCAGCCACCGCGGCCGGTGAGGACCTGCACCGCGCTCATATAGATTTCGTCAACATCCGGGCGTTCTTCCCGGTCGACCTTGATGCTGACGAACAGCTGATTCATGAGTCCCGCGATCTTTTCATCTTCAAACGACTCATGCTCCATCACATGACACCAGTGGCAGGCGGAATAACCTACGCTCAGCAGAATAGGTTTGTCCTCTTTTTTTGCCTTGGCAAATGCCTCTTCACCCCACGGGAACCAGTCCACCGGGTTATGGGCATGCTGGAGCAGATACGGGCTGGTTTCTTGGGCCAGGCGATTGGTGAATTTGTGCGACATTAATGCGTGCGACACGAGGTCGCCCTTCAGGGTCTATATGTGCAATCTATATATGATAAATGCGCTTCGCCTCTCTTCTCAGATCGGCCTGAAAATCGGGATGGGCGACTTCGATCAAGGTTGCCGCGCGCTGTTTGAGCGACTTTCCTCTCAGCTCGGCGATACCGTATTCGGTTACCACGTAATCAACGAAGGCGCGTTGGGCCGTCACCACACTGCCCGGCTCAAGCGTGGGAACGATGCGAGAGATATGTCGGCCTTTCACCATGGCGCTCGACGGCGTCACGATAATAGATCGGCCGGGATTAGAATAGGCGGCCGTAATCGTAAAAATGGTTTGGCCGCCGGTGCCGGTGTACATAAACGGGCCAAAAGACTCCGAGCAGGCTTGCCCGCCTAGATCAACCGCCAGCGCGTTATTGATGGCCACATAATTTTCCTGGTTGACCAGGATGCGTAAATCGTCGGTGTAGGTGAAATCATAAAACTCAAAGTTTGGGTTGCCATCGATGATGTCCAATTCATCCGGAAAGAGGCCGATGCCGGCGCTGGCCACCACTTTGCCCGGATTGACGGTTTTATACTTGCCGGTGATCACGCCTTCTTTCACCAAGCGCGCAATGCCGCCCGGAATCACTTCGGTATGTATGCCCAGGTCATTCCTATTTCCGAGATACATGCCGATCGGCGAAGAGACACTGCCCAGACCGATTTGGACGGTATCGCCGTCATGGATTAATTCAGTCGCAATGAGGGTACATATCACCTCGGTCATGGCCACTTCTTCTGCGCTGCGCTGCGTGGCCGGCAGCGCGGCAGGCGGCGTCGTCGGTTGTACGAAATAATCGATCTCGGACACATGAATATAATTTTCTCCGCCGGTCCGAATAAAGTCCTCATGCACCTCGGCGACAACCGTCCGCGCCGCGGCAGCCATCGTTTTGGACATGAATAATCCAGAGCCAAAACTGCAGTAGCCGTGTTTGTCCGGTGCCGACACGGGTGTCATATACACGTCGCAAATGATGCCCGGCGGCAGTTCGCCATGCCGGTAGTACATAACCGGGATAAAGTCGACATTGCCCTTGTCCATCAGCGGCCGGGTCGTGACACCAAGATACGGGGTCTGGATGGTAAACGCTTGATCCGCCCCGGGCTGATCCCAGTCGAATAACGGACCTATCGTGCCCACCTTAACGTCGCGCAGCTCTTCCCTGCGGGCCATCAGGGCCTCACATAAGGTCAGAGGCGTGGCGTGTAGCCAGTTGAATTGCACCGAGTCGCCATTCTGCACTATGTTTACAGCCTCCTGGGCAGAGACTAGTTTCTGTCCACACTGATCACGCCAATCCATACACCCTCCTCTGGTTTATGAATCTGGTTGAGAAATCGTTCTTTGGCCGGAGCATAAACTACGTGTCTCAAGAAAGCAAAGGATATTTCTTGCTTTCGTTGGCCTTTCGTAGGCCTTTCGTTGAGCACAGCCCCGGGCTGTGGTAGTGATGAGAAAAGAC
>CAUZQN010000348.1:0-4256 GCA_963581605.1 uncultured Binatia bacterium (SeqCode) | reverse complement strand
AAGCCGAGGTCGAACAGTGGTATAAACACGCTATCGATCAATTGCTCCTCATCCAAATAGCGGGTACGCGGCACAAAAACGAGAGTTGTATCGCGTTTAAGCAACGTTTTGATAAGCGTCTGTTCTTGTGGGAGTTTGAACATTTTGTTGAATGGGGTTTAGACAAACGTGCGGGAAAAGCGCTCTCAACAGCAGAGACGCACACGCTGCAAGGAATCTTTGAGCATATTGCTACTCGCCTCGGTCAGGCGAATTTTTTTCTCAATCATCGCGACTACCACAGTTGGAACTTATTCGTGCAACAGGCCGGCATTCGTATCATTGATTTCCAGGATGCCCTGCTCGCCCCAGCTCCATATGATCTGGCCACATTACTCAATGACCGCGATACACCAGAAGTAATCAGCCCTGTATTGGAAGAAGCCTTGGTCAACTACTACCGCGATACCTGGAATCAGAGCGGCGGCGATGCTCTATCTTCCGAACTGGTTTGGGAGGAGTATAATCTGTGCCTGCTGCAAAAAGCGTGTAAAGTTGTCGGACGCTTCTATTATCTGGAGCTGGAAAAGGGCAAGACCGGCTATATGCGCTATATTCCGCCCACGCTGGCAACTATTCGGCGTGTTTTGGTACGGCTGCCGCAATATGCGAAACTGCTAGACATCTTTGCAGACCACTTTCCCGAACATTTCTCAGTATAACTATGCGCGCTATGATTCTCGCCGCCGGTCTCGGTACCCGGATGCGGCCGTTGACCAATTCGATACCCAAAGCGCTTGCCCCAGTCGCCGGCCGGCCTTTGATTGAATACGCCTTACTGTTTGTGAAGGCCCAAGGCATCCAAGAGGTCGTCATTAACCTCCATCATTGTGGACAGAAGCTCAGAGAGACCTTGGGCAACGGCAGCGCTTATGGTTTGCAGATCACCTATTCTCCAGAAGATCCGATCCTGGACACAGGCGGAGGGATTAAGAAGGCCCAGCCGTTTCTCGACGGCGAACCATTTCTCGTTCTCAATTCGGACACCATTCTTGATTTCGATCTCAGCGCGCTGCTTGCCTCGCATTGTCAGACCAAGGCGATTGGGACACTGTTGTTGAGGCCCAATCCCGACCCAGAGCAGTACGGCCGCATTGAAACTGACCAACAAGGAGCCATTCGTCGCATTCGGGGAGAACCGGGAGAGATCGAAGTTAACCTGCCTCTTTCCGATTTTATGTTTACCGGCTGCCAAGTCCTAGAGCCGCGTATTTTTGACTATATGCCGCAGGGACGGGCGTTTAGCACCACCCACGAACTCTACCCTCAACTCATACGAAGAGGAGAAACACTCCAGAGTTTTATTCATGCGGGAGCATGGCTAGTAGTTGATGACACGGACGGAATCGCCCGGGCCACACAAGAGATAGTCTCTGGTCAGCTACGCTTAGCTTACCTGCGTCCGTAGCCGCTGCCCGACAATTGAGACAAAATTATCCAGACAGCGCTGTGCTGCCAGCGTGTTTTGAACAGTCTTGAGCAGCCAGTCTCGAAGCGGCTGTTCCGCGGACGGCCAACCCGGGAATGACTCAGGAGGCAACACCGCTGCCAGTGAGGGGATCAGTCGCTGCATAATCGCCAGGGTGAATTCCGGATGGAATTGGGTGCCCCAGATGCGATCCTCAAGGGAGAATGCCTGATACGCACAGTTGTCGTTGCGGGCCAAAGCAACCGCGCCAGGCGGCAGTTCAGCCACGATTTCTCCATGACTCTCCTGAGCTGAAAAAGATTCGGGCATCGACGTGAAGAGTTCGTTGCGCTGTCCTTCTTGAGTCAAGGTGACGGTCGCCGTGCCAAGCTCCCAGCCCTGAGGATTTTTCTCAATCCTGCCACCGAACGTACGGGCCACATGCTGATGGCCGAAACAGATGCCGTATATCGGGACGGACTGATCTGCTGCCCGTTTCAGAAAATCCTCACTCTTGGCCACCCAGGGGTCAGCGTCGTTGGCGGAAGCAGCGGAGCCAGACACAATGATCCCAGCGCAGTCCGGTTCGGGGAACGTTGCCTTGCACGCATTCACAACAACACAACGATCTTCGCCCAGGACGTTGAGAAACGCCCGCTCGTACCGACCACAATGCTGTGTCACCCGGCGGGGTAGTTCACCGGTTTTAAGGATGAGAATTTTCTTATTTGGCATATCGTATGAGCCGACGCTTCTTTTACCGTTCCCGATGATCCCGCTCTTGGCCCGGCTCTTTGGGATGTGCGTACGGGTGAGGCCGATCCATTTGAACGTCAAAAGGAATCTGTGCTAGACGCTGCATACTGTCTTTATACGCGGCAACGAGGCGGTCTTCAGCCTCATAGTTGAAAGGGTCTTGGAGGCGTTTTTCAATTTCTCCACCGCGCTCGGGCTGGTTTTCCAAATACCATTCCACCGTCTTCTGTATGGCTTCTTCAACTGGATACAGGTCAGTGTAGCCGAGTTGATTTTTTATTTTTGTCAGATCGACAACACGGTGATGTGCTGTTTCTTGCATGGTGTAGGGTCGAGCCGGACGGGCCAGATCGTTGGGCATGCTAACCACTTCCAACTCGTAGTTCATCGCCTTAGCGATGACTTCAATGACCTGATGTATCGTGAGCTGCGTTTCATCACCGCAGTTATACAGTTGCCCGGCTGATGCCTTGGGCTTATCAATCGCAAGCAGAACCGCATGGGCCAAATTGGCCGCATAGCCATGCGTGAAAAGCGTCAGACCACCGTCGGCAACGATCATATATGGGCGTTTATCCAGAATACGACGCATCACGCTCCACTCTCGCGGGACGAGTTGGTAGGGGCCGTACACGTAGGGATAGCGGAAGTAGGCGGCTGTGGGATGATATTCCAACACTGCTCGTTCGGTCTGGGCGATCAGATAGGCGAAGCGTAGCTCTTCTTCGCTCTCGACAACGGGCGCATCCTCGGAAACTGCTAACTTGAGTCCTACGGGAAACAGAACATGCGGGTTCATATAGCCCCGATAGCTGGCGACTCCACCCACACCAACAAAGCGGCCGATTTTCCCAACCAACGCTTCGGCCACAAAACGAATGCGACCATAGGTCACAACCGCAAGATCGAACGTCCGTCCGGACAGCGCTGCGTCTATGGTTTCTCGAAAATGCGGATCACCGTGAATATGCTCCACTTCAGGCGGGATCTCAGAAATCTCGTGCGTTCCGCGGTGAAAGATGCTGACGTCGTAACCACGCTCAATCAGCCCATTCACAATAAACGGCCCAGTCGGCCCGGTTCCACCAACGACAAGTGCCTGCATGCTTCTCCTTTTGAAAAATTCTATTCTTGTACGCCGTACTGGCGTAAGAGTGCGACCATTACGAAATTGTTCTTCCTTTGCACAATTTGCAGGATAGTCTCATTAAACTTGTTTGCTGCATGAGCCTTAGCTCCACGAGCGTGGAGAAGCTTGGCGAGCATCCTATTGTCGTTCAACGCTGCAAGATGTAGCGGCGTTGCTCCAGTATGATCTGCTACTTCTATGGCCGCTCGTCATCCTGAAACCACCCTTTCACGCTGCGGGTCATTTTTGAGTACAACGATTCTTGCTTGCTTTTCTTCCTTTTTTTTGTTTTACGAGACGGCTGCCAGCCAAACTCACGTTTCACCTCGTCCCACACACCTTCATCCTGTTGAACCAGATGCGGACGGTACGCTAGACGTTCGGTTTGCGAGACACAGCCGCCCTCAATCAGACTGGAGAGGCCGATACTCAGCAACAAAAAAAAATACAGACGCTTTCCACGCTTTCCACGTTCTATTGTTCAAGACTAAAACTCAACAGCATTCCGGCGATCACCCTACCACATGCAGTACTACGGGAAAAAGTCTCAACAATCCCAATTTGCTCAATCTGCCTCAAAAATCGGGCAGCAGTGCCACCTGCAGGACGCACTTGCCTGACCCGAGTCTAAACCCCGTCGCCAAACACCTCATACTGCTGTGTTATTTTAAGACATACCACAGTCATGACTATGTTACTTTTTATGCCATTTTAAGCTTTCGGTCTGTCTCAGACTTCTCTATCTGCTGGAAAATATTCGCATTTCTGCCCGATCCGCTATTGGCACGCTTTCTGCTGTTAGTGGGGGTTCTAGGAAGGCTAAGAAGACAAGACCGTCGTCCTCCTCAATAGTATAGAAGGGAAAAACATGGCCACAGAAGACCAATTTGCCTCAGCACTTCAAGCAGACATCATGGTGCCCTC
>CAUZQN010000347.1:0-4264 GCA_963581605.1 uncultured Binatia bacterium (SeqCode) | reverse complement strand
TGCGCACGGCCTCTTTGAACTCAGCTATTGCCGCATCGGTCTGGTCGAGGCGGACGTAGACTTCGCCTAGCTCATAGTGCGCAACGTCATCATCCGGGCAGATTCCCAGTCCAGCTTTGTAGTACGCGGCAGCGTCCGTATCATCGGTCGCTTTGCGGGCCGCGTCAAAATCACTAAAAGCCCGATTACACGCCGTGTTTTGCTGCGCTTGTTGAGCGGTCTGCTGTCTGAGCGCCTCGGTCTCCTGCCGCAGCTGTTCGGCGTCTTGTCGTAAAGACTCGATTTCAGCCTGCTGCTGTTCGATAACAGAATTATCGAACAAGCTACATGCAGAGAAGAACAGGCTGACAGTACAAAGCAAAAATGAGCGACGAGGGTTCTTCCAAATCATCTTTCTTCTCTACTGTATTTAGAAATTATCCTTGAGATAGCGCGTCTTCTCTAACACCGAGACGGGGTCGAGCGCGATCTGAGGGAATTCTTTCTTGACATGCTCCTGGAGTTCGGTACTGTCAACGCGCACAAAAGGGTTAATCTCTTTTTCCTCAGCAACCGTGCCTGGGATAGTCGATTGGTTTTTTGCTCCCATCTCCTGAGCCCAGCGTAATTTTTCTTGGACCTTGATATTATTCGGTTCCAAGGTCAAGGCAAACTGAAGATTCTTGACCGTATACTCATGCCCGAAGTAGATCTTGGTATCGTCGGGCAACTGCATCAGCTTGACCATGTTGGCGTGCATGTCGGCTGCCGTGCCTTCAAACAGTCGTCCACAGCCGGCGATAAACAGCGTGTCGCCGGTGAACATCGACTTCTCGGCTTCGAAATACGCCACAATATGGCCACTGGTGTGACACGGGACAAAGAGAAAGCGTGCTTCAAGATTCCCAATCCGGACCGTATCGCCTTCATCAATCATGTTCGTAATACACGGCGTACGGGTCTCGTCATGTTTATGACCGTACACCTTGAGAGCTGGGAACTCTTGGACCAATTCTTTATTGCCCCCGACGTGGTCCCAGTGATGGTGGGTATTGATAATCGTCGTGAACTTAACTCCCTCGCGTTTAATAACCTCAGCCACCGGCCCTGCCTCGGATGGATCGACCACGCCGGCCTCGTTCGTCGCCTCGTCTATGATGAGATACGCGTAATTATCTGACAACACAGGGATGGGAATGATTTTCATTGCTGTCTCCTTTAGCGTTGTGGAGTGCGGCTACTGTATAAGACAGATCTGAGGCGGGTCAAGCAGATCAGCCGCGTTGTCCGAAGTCTCCTTTTTTCTACCCTGAAATATTTAGTCTGCAATGCGGAAGGCAATATACTCAGTATATGTGGAGGCTGCTTTTCACGATAGGTGGCGCAGTCTGGACTACCGTTGGCGTATGGGGGCTTGCCGCACTCCAGATCCATCTGCTGGTAGAGGACCAACTGGCCTTCTTTATCTGGTTGTATGCCGGCCTCTGTGTCCTTCCAGGTTGTTTGCTCATTGCCGCTGGACGGTTCCTGGGCCATCCGCGGGAAAACTCGGTTCGGAAATCGTATCAGCCGATCCTTTTAGGCTGCCCTTCGTGTCAACGGGATCTCATTCGAGCCGATGAGTGTCCTGTGTGTGGAGTACTCTTGAGTTCTCACAGTACTGAGGATGCGTGGAATTTAGGTAATGCAGTTGTGCAGGATAACCGTCTGGATAGTGAGGGACTACCTGTCGGGGCAATACCCCCAGCGCTCTTGAGCAAGCATAAAAAGTCCTTGGTCAGAAAACGACAACGCCACAATCTTTGCCAGCTTTGGACGTCCCGCTCGTGTCCGTGACTGAGCCATCGGTCTGGAAAGGCGCACTGGGTCATCGGCTTGGAGTGAGTATCGCTAGCATAGGCGCGCTGATCCTGCTTGGAGGAGCATGGGTTCTATACTTGCGCAATCAGCCTTATGAACGCCTGGTTGTGGACAGTACGATCCGTGATTCCACAGCCTTGGAAGCGCGTATGTCGGGGGCGGGTGAAACAGGAAATTTTGGCTCGGTAAGCTGGCATGCTCTTGTTCAACTAGACTGGACCATCTCGCAGATGATCTCTGCTGTGTATGGCAGCTTCAATATGTTGGCTCTCGATCTTGTGAAACGGTCCAACCCGCATATTTCTGACCTGGGCCGCATTACCGAAGGCGAGAAGGTCTGGCTCCCACCTGTAAAGAAAGAGACGCTCATCCGGAAACAGCCGGATTCATCCTTTCACCTTGTCGTTGGGGCTTTTCGTAGTCAGGCAGACGCCCACCAATTGGCTCAAGACGTAAGAGAGCAGGGCTATATTGCCAGTGTGACGACGTACCAAGTGACAGCGGACCTGGCTGTCTCACGCGTCGAGATAGGGGGGTTAGCAGATCTTGAGGCGGTTGATCGTGCGTGGACTCTAACAAACGTGCAGCTCGTGCCGGGCGGCACGTAATCGGCAAAGCGCTACTGCTCCATAGGAAAGCCATACAGCTTGGCCACGTTTTCGTACACAAGCTTGCGTTGTACGTCTGCAGACAGATGGCTGAGTTGCTTTTGCAGAAACTCTTGCGAGTCGGGCCAGACGCCATCCGGATGCGGAAAGTCTGAGCCCCACATGACGTTATCCACGCCCACGCGTTCGATCATATCCAGGCCGGTCTGATCCTGCTGGAAGGTTGCATACATCTGCCGATACCAGTACTCGCTGGGCTTCATTTTGAGTTCGAGATCTTGAAACTGATCCTCCCACTCATAGTCCATGCGTTCTAACACATACGGAATCCAGCCTATGCCGGCTTCGCCGATCACGACTTGACACTGGGGATAGCGTTCCAACGCGCCGCCATAGATAACCGCGCCAATAAAGCCCGCCGTGGCAATCTGAAACTCAGTCAGAACCGTAGCCAGCCACATCCGCTTGGAGCGGTGGTCTGTGGCCCAAGTCATATCGAGCTTGGGTCCAATGGTATGCAGATGAATGGGAATCCCCGTGTCGTGTGAGGCCTCCCAGACTGGATTCCAGTCAAGATGCCACAACGGCATCATGTCGTGGCGGACGGGTAATTCCGCGCCTTTGAGGCCGAGCTTGGCGCAGCGCCGAATTTCCTGGGCGGTTTTCTCCGGCGAAGAGGCCGGCAAACTCGCCACTGCGGCAAAACGACCTGGGACCGCTTTGCAAAAGTCTGCGGCAAAATCGTTATAGATCTGCACGACTGCATCCGTCACTTCAGGATCATCAATCCGAGACGCCGCACCCAGAATGCCGTAGACCACCTCGCCGACCACCCCGTCACGCTCCTGATCCTTGATCCGCAGCTCAGGCACGGTGGTGCGCATAATGCCGTTACTTTGGTCTTCGTACAGGCCGGTCGCAGCCATGCGGTCGGCGCGCTGGATCTGGCCGGGAATGTATTGGCGGCCGGCCGAGCCCATGCCGCCAGCCAGGCCCATGCTGGTCCCATTATGGGCGACCCAGGTTTTTCCCTCCGGGGTATCGACGACCTTGGGCATTTTGTCTTTTAAATGCGCCGGGGCATTGGCGGTAAACAAATCGGCGGGCAAACACGGAATATCTATATGGCCGTCAGCGGAAATGACCGGGTGATTGAACATAGCTCTTTCTCCGTCCTTAGATTTTTTTTGGTTTGTAGAACGCAGCCTACGGTTGTTTTCATAGCAGAAAGCAGTGCGTGGAGGAAAGCGGGAGGTCTGCCTTGTGATACACCCAGACCTATGAAACAACAAAACCCTCTGGGCCCTCTGGAATCCGCATTTTGAACTGGCGTGTTTTTTATACTCTGAATCTGGCGATTTTCACTTCTATGCTCGGCATGGGCATCGTCATTCCGTTCATGCCTATTTATGCCAAGACGCTGGGCGCGACCGGAGTCAGCATCGGCATCTTTTTCGCCAGTTTTCCTCTGGCCCAGATGGCCTTCATGCCCACCATCGGGCGGCTGTCAGATCAACGTGGGCGCAAGGCGTTTATTGCTGCCGGGCTGTTGTTGAGCAGTCTGACTTCCCTGGCCTATGTGTATGCCCCAAATATTATGTATTTGACCCTAGGCCGGTTTTTTCAAGGCCTTGCGGTTGCACTCATTCTCCCCATCGCCGCGGCATATGTGGGCGATCTCGCTCCACCGGAAAAACGGGGCGAGTTGATGGGCATCTTTAATCTGTTTTTAACGAGTAGTATCGGCATTGGTCCCCTGGCCGGGGGGTGGCTGAGCGACACATATGGCATGGCTGTCAGTTTTTATCTCATGGGCG
>CAUZQN010000346.1:0-4278 GCA_963581605.1 uncultured Binatia bacterium (SeqCode) | reverse complement strand
AATATCCAGCCGCTGCATCAGCTCCGGATCTTGGGTGGTGATACCGACCGGACAGCGCCCGGTATGACAGTGATGGCAAGCGTAGGGTTCGGCCCCAATCTTATGGTAGTCGTCGATGTATAAAGGCTTGTTGCAGTTCAGCGCGATCAGCGCAGCCGTGCCGAGATAGACGGCGTCTGCGCCCAGCGCCAGGGCTTTCGCCGCAGCCGTGCCGCTATGTATGCCGCCCGCAATAATCAGCTGGACTTCACCGTATAGACCGCAGTCCTCCAGCGCGGCCCGCGCTTCGCATACCGCGGCGAGGGTCGGTATGCCGGTATGCTCAAGCAGGATGTCGGGCGATGCCCCGGTGCCGCCTTCCATGCCATCCACGACGACGACGTCAGCCCCGGCTTTGGCCGCCAGTTTGACATCGTCAAACACCCGTGCGGCTCCCATTTTTACAAAAATAGGCACCTGCCAGTCGGTGGCTTCACGCAGCTCCTCGATTTTCGTGACCATATCGTCCGGGCCGAGCCAGTCCGGATGGCGACACGGGCTGCGCTGGTCCACGCCTGGTGGCAGATCGCGTAGCTCAGCAATTTCGTCTGAGACTTTGGACTCGAGCAACAGGCCACCGGTGCCGGGCTTGGCGCCCTGTCCGACTGTCAGTTCGATGGCGTTGGCCTGACGCATATGATGGATGTTAATGCCATACCGACTGGGTAAGACTTCATAGATGAGCACATTGGAATGCTCACGCTCTGCGGCCAACATGCCGCCATCGCCGGTGGTGGTCGACGTCCCCGTCTGGGCGGCCGCTTTAGCCAACGCGACTTTGGCATTGTACGACAGCGCGCCATAACTCATGCCCGTCACCATGATAGGGATATCGAGTTCAATTGGTTTCTCGGCAAAGCGACCACCCAGGACCGTCTTGGTCGAACACTTCTCACGGTAGCCTTCGAGCGGCACGCGCGTGAGCGTACACGGGATAAAGGTGAGATCCTCAAAAGAGGGTAGGGGGCGGCTGCGCAGCGCGCTGAAGCCGCGTATCCGGTAGCGGCCGAGGTCTGCCTTGACCTGAATGTCTTCGATCGTTTCCGGTTTCCATGTGGTGCTGTGTCGGATAACAGGTCGTTCGCTCACAATGCCTCCCGCCAGGTCTGGAAATCTTTTTTGTCAAACTGCCATAAGCGTTTTCCCGACACGACTTTTTGAAAGGCAGCCGGAGCAGTGATGTCGTACTGGGCCAACGTTGTCTCCAGAAAGGACAGATCTTCATCTGTGACTGCCTCGATGACGGCATCATTGCCTAAGTCTGCGATCCGACCGCCGACAAAGATGCGCCCTTCATACATCGAATCGCCGAGTGCCTCTGCCGTATCTCCACACACTATAATGGTCCCTTTTTGCATCATAAAGCCGGTCATATAGCCGCTGTTGCCCTGAACCATGACGGTTCCACCTTTCATCGCGATACCGGCGCGCGAGCTGGCACTGCCTCGGATCACGACTGTTCCGCCCCGAATAGAAGCTGCTGCGCTATTGCCTGCGTTTTGACCAACGATGACTGTGCCGTCCATCATGCTTTCTGCAAGTCCCCAGCCACAGCTGCCTTGGATCTCAATCGTGGCGCCATCCATCAGACCGCCACAGTAATAACCCACGCTACCGGTGATAGTCAGTTTGATTTGCTGCAGAATGGCAACGCCGAGATTGTGCCGCGCTTGGGGATGGAGAACCTGGATTTCCTGCTCTCCAGCTTGAATCAGCTGGCGAATTTCTCGGTTAATTTCGCGGGAAATTTTTCCCTGACAGTCGACTTCTTTCACGGCATTCCCCCTCCCGACTGGATTCCCGTTTCCACGGGAATGACATTCCTTTTTGTGTCATACCTGCGAAGGCAGGTATCCATAGCCTAAGGGACAAGACGAATTTTTGTTAGTAGCCCTCAATGCGACCGCCAAGTTGCGACCTCATTCACTCCAGGCTCCCAAACCGGAAAGTCGTCTCCCAGCGCTGTCCGCAACGCCTGTTCTTCAGTCGCAATCGCAACATACGCCGCTGTCTCAGTCACCACCAGGGGTTTGAAAGCGAACGGATCTTTGACATAGCCGAGGCAGTCGTCCGTGGCGGCAAGATAACTGAATGCACCGTCAAAATCTTTGAGCGACGTTTGCAACGCCTCTTCAAAGCTTGCGCCTTGAGACATCTGATCGGCGATATACAAGCCGATAATTTCCGAGTCGTTGCCGGTATAGAAACGGTGCCCTTGCTGCTCATAGATGCGCCGCATCTTGTGATAATTCGTAATATGTCCGTTATGGACCACGGCCACATCGGGCCGGCCATGCGCCCAAAAGGGTTGCGAGTGACTCAGGTCCACCCGACTTTCTGTTGACATACGCGTATGCCCAATGCCGTGCGTTCCCACAAGAGCAGAGACCGCATACGTGGCTTCAAGGTTGGCTGGAGAGCCGACCTGTTTGACGACTTCGAGCCGCCTGCCCATGCTGACAACTTCGATCTGGGCAGCCGTGGATGTTATCGTTTGCTCTAGCTGTTTTGGATTTTCTTGAGATGCGACGAGCAGACGCAGAGACGGCCCCTGCATTTTTGAGTCCAAAACAGAGCCAACGCCGTTCACTTGTTCGATCACCTGGGCCGCTATGGTATCAAATGGACCCTGCTCGCCCAGCTTGATCCGTACAACGTAGCGGTCTCTGCCGTGATCTCCATACAGCGCTACGCCGCTTGAATCCGGTCCGCGGCGTGCCAGGGCCGACAACATATCGAGCAGCGTCTGGCCCACCGGCGCTTGCCTATTCCCCGTCTTATCTAAAAATCCTACGATGCCACACATAAGAGTTTATTTTCCGTTACTGCAGAAAGGTTAACGGGCTGCCCGCTATCAGCGGCTGCAGGTTGCGCCGATACTCTTCTGGCTTGGCGACTTCCTCGACAAGCCACTCGATATCACGCTCATAAAAATTCATCATAATCATGAACAGGCTATTGTACGCATCTACATAACGATTACACACAAAGGCCACCGTCTCTTCCCCGCGTCGCTCTACGGGTGCGTAGTGGGTGATCAGGTCCACGTCGCTCAGCCCGTGTTGGATGTCATCATCCACAAAACGCGCGTTCTCTTGTTCCATGTCTGTGACCAACTGATCAGCGTTCCCAGACTGACACAGATCTAGCTCTATGGTGATAGGTAAGGCGATGTCCAGAGGCGGTGGTTTTCGCTTGGCAAACTTTTGAACTGCGCGTCGCGCTCCTTCACGAATACGGGCATGGCTTTCACTCAGCGGCAGATGTTTGCCTTTGAAATAACCGAGCGACTTTTTGACTTCAACATATTCGATGTCGCCGAACAGCGGGCGTGCTTGCTCGATTGTTTTGTCGTCACCCGACAGCATCAGAACGGGCACACCAAAACTACTCACCAGAAAGCCGTTCAGGCCATATTCGCCGACCGACAGGCCATTGACGCGGACGTCTTGAAAGGCCGGAATCCAGGTGTGGCTGAGGATGCCGTCCTTGGTGCCGGCTTTGGAGTGATAACCAACAAACAGGGCGCCATCAAAGCCGGGATTGAAGCCTTTGAACTGACACAGATTGCGTTTCAGGCCGGACTTGAGTGTGGCCTTGGGATGCACGTCTTTGGGCCGGATGTTGCACATATAGCCGTGCGAGTCACAGACCACGACGTCAGAGGCACCGCCTTCGATTGCGCCTTGAACGGCGGCGTTGACATCGCCGGCCATAATCTGTCGAAACGTGTGATAGCCCGGCAGACCCTGAAAAACCTCCTCCACGGTCTCGACCCCGGAAATGCCTTCCATGTCTACCGAGATGAAGATGCGCATATGGCCCCCTTACATACTTACTCAGCCGTAGGTCGGATCGTAGGTCGGATCAGCGTAGCGTAATCCGACAACATTCTCCTCACCCACAGTCGCTCCGCTCCTGTTTCCCTCTCCCAGTGGGAGAGGGTCAGGGTCCCTCTTTACGAGCTCTCCGCACAAATGCAACGACAACTTGCTCTCATCCCCTAATCCTCTTCCCATGCCGCTGCCGCTTCCTTCATGGTGGTAAGCCACACCCCTGGTTTGGCGTAGATGTGTTGAATGACGCTCTCCAGCCAGGCTGGCTTAAAATCTCGGCCGCAACACTGGGGGTGAAGAATCGTATTCCACACTCCGCCTGGGACGGATTCGTAACAATAGTCAAAACTCGCTGTGAAAATCTCCTTGGACTGCGAAGGCGTATGAAAAGGCGCCGGGTTAA
>CAUZQN010000345.1:0-4284 GCA_963581605.1 uncultured Binatia bacterium (SeqCode) | reverse complement strand
TCTTCAGTCAAAGAACCTTCTCCCTCCCCAGTTCGTCAGCCGGAATGGCGTGAAAAATTTGGGGCAGCGGGCTGACTATGTGTATCTGGCGCTCCTGCTCCGTCGAGACGGGGTGACGGAATCCTATGGCATGCGCGTGGAGATGGAGGGCGTCTTTCTGGACGCGACTCCCGTACAGCCTGTCCCCCCAAATGGGATAACCCAGGGCTGAGAGATGGGCGCGAATTTGATGCCGCACGCCCGTTTCTATTATGATTTGAACCAGCGTCCAGTCTGCTCCAGATTGTAACGGGACATAGGTGGCGCGGGCTTCCTGTGCTGCGGTGTCGTGTACGACCTGCATGTGCCGGCGGTGTGGTCCTCGGGGAGCTAGGAAAAAATAGAAGGCGCCCGTGGGCTGGAAATGTCCTTCGACCACAGCGCGATATTCTTTATACACACGGCGCTGGTTAAATTGGGTGCGTAGGTGGGTGTAAGCGGCAGATGTCCGGGCAGCTATTAGTACGCCTGAGGTATCCGTGTCGAGTCGGTGGACCAAGCCTGCTTCGCGCTGAGTTGAGCTTACGCTCAGTGTCTCAGGGAAGCGCGCCGCCAGAAAGTTCGCAACGGTCATAGTCTCGGAGTGGCGCAGGGCGAGGCTGGGCATGCCTGCGGGCTTGTCTATAGCGACGAACGCCTCGTCTGCAAACAGGACAACCAGATCAAGCTTGGGGTTGGGGGAAAGTCTGGTGTGCAGACGCGCACCGACGATATCGCCCTGAGTCAGGTGTCGACCTTTGCGTGCGGGGTAGCCGTTTACAAAGACGGTTTTCAGCGCAATGAGTTCAACCAGTCCACGACGAGAAAGGGTGGGCAGGTGGGTGGCGAGAAAACGGTCCAGGCGGATCCCTGTTTCCGCTTGAGAGACGCTCCATTCGAAGTGCTGGATGTCCACTGAATTATCTGATTCATTCTCAGAATTATCTGATTAATTCTCAGACCGCGACCTTGATCCAGGCCAGGGTTCTTGTGATGCTGCTGCGATAGTGGGCTGGTTGCCAAGACCTCGCTCCCAGAGGCTGTTCTGTATGCAGTGCAAGAAAAATCCCCTCAGCTTGCCTTCCGTCTGTATCTTGTTCATAGGAAGGGATTATACTAGCAAGGAGAAAAGGGTGACAAGTCGAAAGACACGCATAGCTCGGGATCTATGGTTATGGAGTAGGGTCATATGATCAATCTCAAGACAGAGGAGGCGTGATGAGGACACACCAGATGCAACGCCATGTTCTGAATCGGCTCTTGTCTCTTTCCTCCCGTTTTGTCCTCACCGGTCTCTTATTTTGCGCTGCATGGACTATGCCTCGCACCGCATACGCGGAGGAGCTGCTTCAAGTGCAGGTGCACCATGTCGGGTTTGATAGACAGGCGAATTCCCCCGTTGTCATTCTTGAAGATGCGAATCAGGCGCGTTTTCTGCCTATCTGGATCGGCGCCTTTGAAGCGCGGGCCATTGCTATGGAACTTGAAGGTGTTCCTTCTCCCCGGCCGCTTACCCATGACTTAATAAAAAATATCCTCGAACAAGTAGGCGTGCAGTTTCAAAAGATCGTGGTGAGTGCGCTCAGGGAGAATACGTATTATGCACGCATCCACCTGGCGTCAGCAGACGGACAGGTCGAGGTTGATAGTCGCCCGAGTGATGCGATCGCTCTCGCTCTCAGATTCGGCCGGCCGATTTTTGTTGCGCCCGACATATTTGAGAAAGGCGGCGTAGCGCTACCGACTTCCCCACGACCCATCAGTACCAAGGTGGGGGGCGTTGAGGTCCAGAATCTGACGGCTGAACTGGCTGACTATTTCCGTCTCCCAAATGCAGACGGCGTGCTCGTGACGGACTCTGCGCACCGTCGGGGAGAACTCCAACGTGGTGATATCATCTTTGCCCTGGACGGCGAACAGGTGCGTAATGTCTCAGACTTTCGGAAGAGAATGCAGAGCGAAGATCGGACAGTACGGCTGCTGGTGCGACGCTCGGGTCGCGATGTCGGCATAAAGCTGACTCCGCAGGATGGGAAGTGATGGGAAGTAATGAAAAATAAGGGAGAGGAGAGCGCATGAGTGTACTAGAAGAGAAGGATGCTATTCGAGACTTGATGACGCGCTACTGTCTCGCGATTGACGCCGGTCGCGATGAGGAATGGGCGCAGTGCTTTACCGACGATGGTATTTTTAACAGCCCCATTCTCGGCAAATTTCAAGGCTGGGATGCACTGCGGGCGTTTACGACAAAATATCGTGAATGGACGGGGAATGCGCAGCCGCGGCACTGTGTGATGAATATTCTCATCGATATCCAGGGCCAGACTGCCACTGCAGAAAGCTACCTTCTCCTGACACACGCGGCAGAGGGAAAAACCGAACTCATCATATCTTGCAGGTATGAAGATCGAATCGAAAAAGTCGGTGACCAGTGGCGGTTTAAGGAGCGCAAGGTCTGTCCGGATACCAGCCCTGCGGGATGATTGCGAGGGCGTAGAAGAAGAGCGCGAACACTGTTTCCCGTTACGGATTTGCCCAATTCGTCCGAACTCGCCCCCCTTCCAAAACAGCAGAATGCACTATAAGACCGGCCACATGGAGGGGTGGCCGGGTGGTCGATGGCGCCGGTCTTGAAAATCGAAATCAGCTATTTGGGCAAGCCACTGTTATCGTTGCTAAATATACGATTAGACTGGGGAAACACCGCCTATCTCCTTCTTCGTAGTACCCTCCATTCCTCTCCATTCCCCCCGAATTCCCTACAAAGTCCCGCGAATTCTCACAACAGGGCACGACAGGGGGAAATGGCGAGTCGCTTGAGCAAATCCTCGCAGCGGCTTGACCCGTCGTCTCTTTCTTGACAGAACGAACCAGACCATTCGACTATGGGACCATTCGACTATGGGACCATCGACAGTCAACACTGAGTGCCAGACTTGCTACAGCGCATTATCTGGGATTGCGCCGGGGCCACGCAGACCTCATCTCGCAGCCGGACCAGAGACCGCAGTTCAAAAAGCCCAAAGCGTGAATTTGCGAACCGGAATAGCGTCGATCCCGATGGGTCGTGGGGTTCAGACTTTGCGGCGGCGATCTGAGATCTGTGAATATGAGACGTGGAAGTCTCGCCATTACCCGACCCCCGGTTTTCGGAACTTCCGGGCGGGGCCAAGGATTCTGCGTCCGGTTGGTTGCGCAGATCGTTGGCACGCCGGGGACAGCCCTCTTCAACCTGCTTTCCGCCGCAACAATAAATTTTACCGCAGCGTGTACATTCAGGTTGCCAAATGAGCATAGTGTCAATAACTGGAGCAGCAGGGTTGGTTGGTACCGCATGCGCACAGTTTTTTATATCGGAAGGTTTTAGTGTGATTGGTATTGACAATGATATGCGAAGAACATTCTTCGGCCCGGATGCAAGTACCATTTCGAATCGCACACTGTTAGAGGGCATCGATGGCTATAAGCATGTGGATACTGATATCCGCGATACAACTTGCGTATCGAAGATATTCGAGGAACTCAAGCGCGATATTTCGATAATAATACACGCGGCGGCTCAGCCGTCACATGATTGGGCAAGAGAGCATCCGCTGACAGACTTCTCAAAAAACGCGACAGCGACTCTTCATCTTCTTTAGTTCGGAGAATGATCAGAAACGCTATGTGCGACGGATTCTTCGGCAAGCCGCATCTGCTCCATTTCAAGCGGTAATATGGGCGTGTGCATTTGATACAATAGCTGAGGCCTCCGGTATGCGCCCCTTTGACACGGTGTATTGGATCCCCGCGTGGTTCGGGTCACTCGGACTTTGGGATGCACGTGGAGTACCGAAGCCTTCGGCTGGTGTCTGGCAGAGCAATTATGGGAGAATTACCAGAGGGGAGGAAAAGGCCAGAGTGCGCGGTTAACGGCACTGTAGCTGCCTTCGACCATCACACAGGCTTGCGAAATAGTTGATAGCGCGAGGGAGACAACAACTGATAGCAAGATAGTCCTCAGAATAAGCCCCTCCCACATCCATCGAAACGAGTACGCAAGTATCAGTGCAGAAATGCTTAGAGAAGGCAGAATGAACATTGCCTTCATCGACGAGAAGTACGGGAACCGTAGGGTTTGAGCAGCAGGGACCAAAACGAACAAGCAAAGGACAATCAGGAGGCACAGTTTTCTAGGATTGGCCCGCCATTCCCACAAAGCGCGAAGAAAGCCGATCCCCCACGCGAGAGTAATGGCCAATCCGACACAGTACGATATTCTCCCGA
>CAUZQN010000344.1:0-4295 GCA_963581605.1 uncultured Binatia bacterium (SeqCode) | reverse complement strand
ACGGGATCCCGTGGCGCTTCGCGCCTGTGGATGAGACCCAAAAGCCAGTTGACCAACCTACGGTCCCTGACGACGAGGCACTATAGTGAGGCTACCCGCCAGGCCACGGTATATTGCTGATTGCGCGGGCCGTGCTGGTGTTCTTCGTCGTCTCAACCGTCTGCAAATAGCTACCGCGAACAGGCGTCGGAACACTTACGTGCATTCCCGATTCGGTTGCGGATAGGTTGCGGATTGTGCGCCGCTTTGCGGCATTCTGCACACCACACCCCGCCAAGTTATTGGAATCTCACAGGTTGTATCCATGTATCGGATCTGAGGCCAATAGCAAAGAGTACGCAGACGAGAGAACGAAGCGTATCTTTTTGCGGTCAAAGAGGATAACAGCCATAGGCAGTCACACCGGCAGCAAGGCACGTAGGCCAGAGAAAAGGGGGGAATAATCTATGGCAGCGACAGCGGAAAACAAACCACAAGCAAATAGCATCTTTCAACAGGCTATTGAAACCACGATCCGTGAGAACGGCGAGCTGGGCATCCAGGTCACGGTCTATCTTGATGGCGAACAAGTCGTAGACGTCTGGAGTGGCATTGCCGATGAAACCACCGGGCGAGAGGTTGATGCTGACACCCTCTTCCCCTCCTTCTCGGTGATCAAGGCGACCACGGCAACCGCGCTGCATCTCCAAGCCGAGCGTGGCCTGATCGAGTATGATGCGCCTATCGCCCATTACTGGCCCGAGTTCGCCGCGCACGGCAAAGACAAAGCCACCATCCGGGACGCATTGAGCCACCGTTTGGGTATTCCGTTCATGCCTGAGGGCGTCACACCCGAGCTCATGAGTGACTATAACTGGATGGTCGATCAATTAGCCCAAATGGAGCCCGCTTTTGAGCCTGGAACCCAGAATGGGTATATGTGTTACACCTTCGGCTGGGTGATTGCCGAGTGTGTGCGCCGGACCGATCCCAAACAGCGGCCGTATGGCACCTTTGTGCAGGAAGAAATCTGTGCCCCGCTGGGGATCACCGATCTATGGATTGGTATTCCTGAAGAAGTAGAACCACGCGTCGCCCGGCTCAAGGACGCCGCCCCACTCCCACTGCCGGCAGACGCGCCGATACTCTTAGCTATGCCGCCTCAGGTCGGCGCGACCGAGGAGGTCTTTGGACGTTCTGATATGCGGCGCGGGTGTATCCCAGGTGCGCACGGTATCATGAACGCGCGCAGCTCAGCCCGGCTCTTCGCAATGCTGGCCAACGGTGGTGAGCTGGACGGCGTACGCTTATTGTCCGAAGAGCGGGTCAATACTTTCAGCACTCCGCGCCCCGATACTGATAAGCCGGACACTGTCCTCGGCTTGCCGATCCGCATGGGAACCGCAGGACTATGGCTCGGCGGAGTGAAAGATCCGCGCTATCCGTTCCGTTTGGCTGGTCACAATCCTCGCACGATCTTCCATCCGGGCGCAGGTGGAGCGGTTGCCTGGGCCGACCCGGATGCCCGCCTGGCGGTCGCCATTTGTCACAACCGGATGACTAACACTCCAGGTGATGTTTTTCAGCCCATCCGGGATGCGGTCGAGCAGGTCTTCGGGGCCGTGTGATCTCCCCTGGATTTCCGTTTTCACGGGAATGCCTATCCTTGTTATGTCATACCTGCGCAAGCAGGTATCCAGGCTTACCGGACAAGACGGAGTTTTGTTAGCAGAGTGTCGGGTTACGCTACGCTAACCCGACCTACCCCTCGCCGCATAGTCACTCCCACACTGCTTACTTATACACCTTGCCGCCCTTGATCACCTGGACGACGTTACGCAAATTGCTGATGTCTTCGAGCACATTACCCTTGACCACAATCACGTCAGCCAGTTTGCCGGGCTCGATGGTGCCGAGGCTGGCTTCTTGCTTCATCAGGTGAGCCGGCCATTTGGTCGCCGCGCTAATAGCCTGGAGCGGCGACATGCCATGTTGGACCAAGAGCTGGATCTCACGCCAGGTTGAATCCGTATGAAAATTTATCGGCGTGCCTGAATCGGTGCCCACCACAACCCGTACCCCAGACGATATCAGTTGCCGCCACCGCGCCGGGCCGTTCTCTATCCAGCCCGGGGCGTCAGCGAAATAGGTGAGCCCAGTGAAGTCGTGGATGGAAGCCTCCACATCCTGCACCAGGTCGGACGCAAAATCCTGCCGGACATCCCGATTATACCTGCGTGCGGGAAAGTCCTGAGTGAGTTTGTAGACCCAGGCAACAATGCCCGTTGGCACCACATAGGTATTCTTTTCTCTAAGCAGCTTGATCACGTCGTGTGTGTACGGCAGCGCTCCTGGTCCCAGACCGGTGTGTTCGATGGAGTCAACGCCAGCCTCGACCACTACCCGGATCTCCTCCTCGCCCATGCCGTGGGTGGCAACCGTTTTTCCAGCTTCGTGCGCTTCTTCGACAATGGCACTCAGCTCAGCCGGAGCCATTTCTGCACCTTGGATCAGCTTAATGAAATCCACACCAGCGTCGAGCAATTGTCGGGTCTTCGCCCGAGCGTCCTCTGGCCCATCGATCGTCGAACGAAAGAAAGCCTGGTTCGTCATGTCGTACATGCCCACGGTCGGCAGAGTCTTTTGTAGGAAGGGGCCGCAGATGAATAAGCGTGGCCCTGGAATTTCATCCCGATTGATTCGATCCCGGACCTCAAGAATATCTTCTAAATTCACCCCCATATCACAGGCACTGGTGATCCCGTGCAGCAAGAGTTCGCGGGCGCTGGCCGGCATAATCTCCTGACGCATCCGACTGCGGTATCGAGGGAAATATTCGTCGTATTTCCCGTGGCCCATTAGAATGAGATGAACATGAAGATCGAATAAACCTGGCAGGACACTCATGCCCCCGGCGGAAATGATCTGCGCGTTCTCCGGGACCTGGACCGTCCCCCGTGGACCAACAGCCGTAATCTTATCGCCCTGGATCAAGATGACTGCATCGTGCACGGGTGGGCCACCGTTGCCGTCAACGAGCATGCCTTCGATAATGGCAAGCGTAGTGTCCGACTCTGAAGCCGCCCAGCCCGAGCTTGGACCAATAACTAATGCTGGCAGCAAGCTGGCCACGAATACCAGCCAGCATGCTTTTCGCACCAGATGCATGCACGACTCCTTTTCTCCGATAATTTGTTGGACCTCCTCAGGCCAAAAAGCGTAGCGAAAATCTGTCTCAGAGGAGACGGTCTATTGCTAAAGAACGCGCAAAGACGACAGTTTACTCATGCTTACGTTCTTGCCGATTGTGACCGATAAGGGCGTCGACATCGATACCGCGACCTGCAAATCGACGCTGGAGGGCAAGGACGGCCTTAACGGTGGTGTGTCGGTCTTTACGAGAATGGTCGGGCGATTGTTGCCCCATAGGACTTAAAGGTCCTTCCACTTCATTTTTATCAATCAAGACCCTGGCGTTTCGGCCTATCTTCATCTTTCTTACCCTCAGATCGTTGGGATAAACCCATCTCATTATGCACCAATACTCAAGAAGTGAGAACATCACGAAGTTCTGGTGCGCTTCAAAGATTTCTTTTGTGGCTATGACACATACAAACCCTCAGGCCTGGTGTTTACCGAAACACGCTCTTGTTGCGGGCTGGTGAGGAAGAGTGCTACTGATCGAGCAAATTCGACACGTCAAAGGAGCGCGCATGATTATCGAGCAGCCCAGCGGCAATTACACCTTCATCAAAAGTACTGGCCCTTTTTCCGCGGGATGTCGCGCCCTGCCCGGCTATGAGATTGTGCATGCCACCTTTCATCCCCTGCCTAGCCTAGAAAAAGGCTATGATTTGATTGCGCGTCATCTCCAACATCTCGCGCGGCCTATCCAGGCACTATGTGGGCTGGAGTTACGCATCCCGCAGCCACTCTCCCCCCAGGGGTTTGCTGAGTTTAATGCGCCGTATGCCAAGCGGCTTGCAGACTGGAACATCCTCGTAGACGGTCTCAACCCCACGGCACGAACCAATGTCGCCCTTGCCGTGCACCCCGTGGCTGAACCGTCGATGTACGGGTTTTCCTACACCGTACCCACCGACCACGATCGCCCCACGTTTGTCCTGTCTGGGGCTGCCGAAATCCGGCGGTCCGAAAAAGGGTCTGAAATCGTGAGCCACGGAGATGTGTCTGTCCAGGGTCTCAGCCAAAAAGTGCAGTATATCCTCCAAACTCTGGAGGCCCGCTTACAGGAGCTGACAGTCGCCTGGACGGATGTCACGGCAGTCGAGCTGTATACTGTTCACAACATTCAC
>CAUZQN010000343.1:0-4300 GCA_963581605.1 uncultured Binatia bacterium (SeqCode) | reverse complement strand
TGCAGCCAGTGTTGTGGCGGTGAGTATCTGTGGTGCTTTACTCCTCTTTTTTAAACTCCTGTAAACTTCTGTAAGCCCCTGTAAGCTCCTGTAAGCTCCTCGCAAGTCGCTATCTCTTGCGTCTAGTGAGGAGGGCAGGATAAGGAGAAGGGAGCGCAGGAGAAGATAGAGAAGCTAAGGAGAGAGCCATGGGAAACATTCACGTCTCAAAAGAAGATATGCTGAAACGGGTCGCGCGCTTTAACGATCTGAAATCCAGTGACCAGGCCTTTGTGGACAGTAAGATCCCCGGCCATGAACGAGACATCTTCAACGTCATTGGCCGAGGCGTCACTGAGGATGCGAACCTCAGTCCTGCCATTACGGCGGTCCAGGATTTTAACGTCACCTATGTTGGCGCGAGTCCGGGAAAAGGGGCGGCCTTGCACAGTCACAGCACGGTGGAAGTCTTTATTCCCCTATCCGGGAAATGGTCGATTTTCTGGGGAGAGGAAGGGGAGCAAGAGGTCATTCTCGAAACCTGGGATACGGTTTCGGTGCCAACTGGAATTATGCGCGGCTTCCGCAATGTCGGGACTGAAGATGCGCACTTGATGGCAATCCTAGCCGGGACAGATGCCGGCCATGTGGCCTGGGCTCCGCAGGTTCTGGAGCAGGCGAAAGAGTCTGGACTGAAACTGGATGAGCAGGGGAATATTTTGCCGGATGGCTAGAGCAGCCAGTCGGTAAGGGGCTGTCTGGAAATCGTGAAACATTTTTGAAAAACTCATGGAGTAGCGATATGCGTTTTGACCGCACCACCTTTGACCCGCAGATTATGGGCGGGCGGGCCAGCATTCGCGGCATGCGCATCACCGCAGCGAAACATCTCAACTTCACACCTAGGGGAGAGATTCTTCGCTGCGCTCAGAATGACAGAACCGGGCGCCTCTGGGTATTCGATAGATACTGAGAAGAGGATGCTGTAATCTCCGTTACCGATAGAGGCCACCACGTACGGTTTTTGCCAATCGGGCGCGAAAAGCAAACCGCTTCTGCTTTCCACAGATACTTAGGAAGGGTGTGTTTCACGTGCAAGTGTGGCGTGCTTCTCGGCCGGCAGAGACATCAGAAACTTACTCTTTTAATCCTAAGACGAAATGAAGCGCAGCATCGACAGCTTGGATTTTTTGGAAATTCAGTGCGGTGATGAATTCTTTGAGGCTCGCTTTTTGGATGGTGACTATCGTATCCAAGTTTGTAACACAGACCCGCGGCAGACCATCATCAGGAGATAATGCAACCTCTGTCGGAATCTGACGAATCCGCGTTGTGACAGGTGAGACTATGACGAGAGCGCGTATCGTATAAGCCTCATCGCGGGAGAGTAGGACAACGGGCCTCCGCCCTGTTGGAGGAGGTAAATCCGCCCACCATACTTCCCCCCGCTTCACTCCCAAGGCTCCTGACTCAACACAGCCTGGCTGGTCTGATTGGCCGTCTCAATTTCTGCCTGTGTTTCGGGCTGCTCTCGGTAGCCCTGAATATACTTTTGCACTGCCTTCTGTTCGTTTGTTTGACGCAGAAGTGCTTCCACAGCGTGACGAAAGAACTGGCTCCGGCTCTCTCCACGGGCTTTGCACTCCTTATCAACGATTCGTAAGACATGTGGTGGGAGGCTGATGGCAACTTTTGCTACCTTGGTCGCTCTCTTATTCATACCTGAATCATACCAAAAGACTGCGCTAGATCTACTGGATTCTCCAGGATGATCATATGAAATAGCGAATGGTTTTATGCAACTGCACATACCTATAGCGTCCTGTCCCTAATGCAGAACGACTGGTAAAACTGCGACTCATATTTTTTGCAGACAAGGAAAAAAGTGAAGCACGAGCGATTGCATTCAGACCTCTCGCGCTCCAAGGCGGAGAGTCGGAAAACCGTACGTCGAATGCACGGCGGCAATGTCGTTGCCTTTGCACGCGAGCGGGGTGTTACGCAAAAACGCGTCCTCGACTTTAGCGCGAGTATTAATCCGGCTGGCCCTCCGTCTGCTGCCACAGCAGCCTATAAACGGGCGGTGTCCGGCATGAGCCATTACCCACAACCCTATGCCGATACGCTAGTCTCCGCCCTGGCCGCCTATCATGGTCTCGCTTCCTCCGCAGTTTTGGCTGGAAATGGCTCGACGCATTTGATCTATCTTCTGGTGCGGGTATTTGCGCCTCAGCGCGTGCTGTGTATTGCCCCGCTCTTTAGCGAGCATGCCTATGCTTTTCATCTCGGTGGTGCACGAGTCGAGCACCTTGTCTTGCGACCTCCCCGATTTTCTCTGTCATTAGATCGTTTGCGCACAGCGCTTGGCTCTGGTTACGATATACTCATTCTGACCAATCCTAATAGTCCAACTGGCCAGGTGATGTTCCAGGGACAGGTCAGGGATATCGTGCGCCTGTGTCGGCAGACTCAGACGCGACTGCTGATTGATGAAACATTTATGGATTGGCTGGAAGAAGAATCCATTAAACGTCTGGCGCCTCGGAATCGGCATCTCATTGTTCTGCGTTCGCTCACTAAATTTTTCGCGTTGCCGGGGTTGCGGGTGGGCTATCTGATTGCCTGCCCGTCCGTTGTGCGGCTGCTACGCACCCACCTCGAACCCTGGTCAGTGAACGGCGCAGCAATAGCAGTGGCCCGCGCCTGCTTGCAGGATCAAGACTATGTCCGACACAGCAGAACGTTTATGGTCCACGAACGAGCGTGGTTACAGGAGCGTCTCGGGAAAGTTCCAAACGTATCGGGTTTTCCATCCCAAGCGAATTTTCTTCTTGCTCGATTGGCCGCGAAGACCATTGTCGCCCCTCAGCTCGCCAAAGAACTGGCGCAGCGGAATATCCTTATCCGATCGTGTGAGGACTTCTACGGTCTCGATACACGCTTCTTTCGTGTGGCTGTCCGGTCGCGTCAGGAGAATGGACGATTAGTGGCCGCTTTGCGAACGGTTTTGGGGAATAGTTAGCCTGACGGGCAACACCGATACGACGCTATTTTTTCTTGAAATGTTTACGCATCGTCGCAAAACTGAGGCGTTGGTGATACGCCAGCTCGTCCTCGGGATAGCGGTGCTCACGACCGTAGACGCACTGGTAACGGGCATGACAGCGGTCCACACAATCGGTCGAGACTCGCACCCGGTGCTGGACGCAAGAGGGAATGTCCCAGCCTTTTTCAATGTCGATCGCGTTTGCCGGGCATGCCGCCATGCAGGCCCGCTCCGTACAGCTGGGGCAGGGGTCGAATCCTGGCGCAACAGGGGGAACTGAGAGTTCTTGGTCAATGAGAATGGCCGCCCGTAAAGCCATCCAGGGTCCATATTCTGGGTGTATCATCACCCCGAGAATACTCGGCCCTGCCAGCCCGGCTGCTTGTGTTAAATGCATGAAGGAGACGCTGAGGCCGTCAAAAAACTGGAACGGATAGATATAGCGATACCGGGCTCGTGTAAGATCTAAGTGATGGGTAAGTGTGCTTTCGATGACTTCAACCGTATAGGCGTCAAGTGGATGTTCGTGTTGCTGAAAATAGTCTGGGCGCGCATCCGCGTAGTCGCGAAAGTGCTCCCAGAATTCTCCTCCGCCATTACCGATAACGATCACCGTCTTTGCAGTGGGGTGGAGCGGGCCGATATGATATTGGGACGCGACCAATGCCTCGTAGTCGGTAACTGGCGTGGTCCCAATGAGGTTGAGGCCGGCTGGAGCAAGGGCGGTCGTAATGTTTTGGAGGAGATTCATTTCTTTCTTTGCTTTTCCTCATTCCCCATAATTGCCCCATATTGGGGCTTTTTGCCCACTCCCTAAAAAGGTCTATGCCAGAGCTGCCCGCGCAAAATGCTTAGCCAGGAACCAACCCGGTACTCCGGTATTCCTTTCACGTTCGTCGCGTTGGCTGCTTCTGTGGGCAACCCTCTGTGGGTGGTTGTTCAAGCGCGACAGTGAGCTGACTTAAGAACTCAATGCCCTGTCCAAGGGTGGAAGCCGAAAAGTCACAAACGAGGTTGTCCAGATAGAGTTGACCGGATTATATAGGGAAGGATGGCTCCATGGAATACAACCCGCTCTCGCCCGAAGTCAAAGCAAACCCCTACCCATATTATGCTGATCTCCGCCGCTCTGCCCCAGTCTATTACGTCGAGAGTTTGGACTGTTGGGCCGTAAGCCGCTACGCGGACGTCAACTATGTCTTGCGTACGCCGAAACTGTTTTCCTCCGAAATCCTCTTCACTGCCCGGCTCGGGGAAATGAACCCCGTGCCGGAG
>CAUZQN010000342.1:0-4303 GCA_963581605.1 uncultured Binatia bacterium (SeqCode) | reverse complement strand
ACCTATGGTCGGACGCGCCACCCCTCCCAAGAGGGGATGGGAGTGGACAAGGAGGGGAATAATGGGAGATCGACTCAGAGACAAAGTCGCCATTGTGGTTGGCGCCGGGCAGACGCCGGGTGAAACAATAGGCAATGGCCGCGCGACCGCCATTGTCTATGCTCGTGAAGGGGCCAAGGTGCTCTTGGTCGATCGCCGTCTTGAGTCTGCTCAAGATACGCAGGCCATGATCGAGAAGGAGGACGGGATTGCGTCTTCTTTTGGCGCTGATGCGACCAGCGAGGCCGATTGTAAGAAAATGGTTGAGGTCTGTGTCGAGCGCTACGGCCGGATCGACATCTTGCATAACAATGTCGGTATTGGGGACGGAGACTCGGGTATCACTAATATGCAAGAAGAAAACTGGGATCGTATCCTGAGTGTCAACATGAAAAGTGTGATCATGCCGAGTAAATGTGTCATTCCGATTATGCGCGGTCAGCGCAGCGGAGCGATTATCAATATCTCCTCGATTGCTGCGGTGTGTGCCGTGGGTATTCTCGCCTATAAAACGTCGAAGGCAGGGGTGAATGCGATTACGCATCAGATGGCGCTGGGGAATGCCAAGTATGGTATTCGCGTCAACGCTATTATGCCCGGTTTGATGGATACGCCCATGGCGATTGAAGGCATTTCAAAAGCCCGCGAGATCCCCAAAGAACAACTTAGGCAAGAACGCGACGCTCAAGTTCCTTTGGGCGCAAAAATGGGCACGGGCTGGGATATCGCCCATGCGTCGCTCTTCCTGGCATCTGACGAAGCGCAGTTTATTACCGGCGTGCTGTTGCCTGTCGATGGTGGACAGAGCGCGCGTATTGGTTAAGTTGGTGCGTGGGACGCCCGCCCGCAGAGGGGGGCACCCTACCAAAAAGGAGGCTCAGCATGTCAACACTGCTGCATATATCGTGTCGTGTCGGTGACCCACAGCGATCGGCCGAACTGTATGCCGAATTAGTGGACGGCAAGATCGTTGGCTCAGGTCCTGTTTTGAGCACGATAGGCGTGCGCACGGTTGTGTTTGGTGACTGGCAACCGGGTGGGCTGGAAGACATCATGGAATTCTGGCCCAAGGACAAACACTGGGCCGCGGGCGATTTCACGGACAGTGCGCCGAGTCCGACCCAGCACTTTGGGCATATGGCCTTTTCCACTGAGAAGTCATTTGAGGAGTTGGCCGAGATTGCCAAAAAATACGAGGTGCAGATTACCCAGGAAGAACGAGGTCTGCCGCACCTCGTGCCGGTAGTGTATGACTATGAAGGAAATTTTCTGGAATTCTTTTCAGAGGATGACCGGCTTGCTGTAGCGTAAAATATAGGGCGACCAATCGGTCGCCCCTACGCCTACAGATTCCCGACTTCCAGCTCTAATAACTCGCCATATTTTTTGATGGCCTGCTCTCGCAATGCGGGTAAATGACCGGTCGGGAAAAGTCCGTCTGTCTTCTCATACTCGCGCAGCACTTGACGGGCGACCGTGATTTTGTGGACTTCGGTTGGGCCGTCTGCCAGGCCCATGACAAACGACTCTGTAATCTGCTTGGAAAATGGCATTTCGTTAGACACGCCCAGGGAGCCATGCAAGTACAGCGCGCGGGAGGCAACGTCGTGAAAGACCTTGGGCATCTGGGCTTTGACCGCGGCAATGTCTTTGCGGACTATGCGGTAGTCCTGGTATTTGTCGATCCGCCAGGCCGTTTGCAACACCAGCAGACGAAACTGCTCGATCTCCACCCAGGAGTCGGCGATCTTCTCCTGCACCATTTGTTTGTTGGCTAAGACTTCTCCTTGGGTTTCGCGCGACAGCACCCGCTCGCACATCAGGTCAAACGATTTCTTGACCTGGCCAATGGTGCGCATGGCATGGTGGATGCGCCCGCCGCCGAGACGCGTCTGCGCGACTTCAAAGCCTTGTCCAGCTTTGCCTAAAATATGGTCTGCCGGAATCTTGACGTCTTCATAACTGATATAGGCATGATCGCCTTCATCGTCCCGCTCATCGCCGATGCCGACATTGCGGATGATGTTAATGCCTGGTGTATCAGCCGGAACGATGAACATCGACATGCTCTGATACGGCGGGGCTTCCGGGTCGGTCACGACCATGGCAATCAGAAAACTCGCCCAGCGTGCATTGGAGGAAAACCACTTCTCGCCATTGATGACCCAATAGTCCCCGTCGCGTACAGCCTTGCACTTGAACATCTTGGGGTCAGCGCCCGCGTGTGGCTCGGTCATGGAAAAGCACGACACTATCTCGTTGTTTAAAAGCGGCTTGAGAAAGCGTTCTTTCAGCTCGGGTGTTCCGTAGTGAGCCAGAATCTCGCTATTGCCGGTGTCCGGGGCTTGGCAGCCAAAGACAATCGATGCGAAGCGTGAGCGGCCCAAGATTTCATTCATCAGCGCCAGCTTGAGCTGCCCATACCCAGGACCGCCGAGTTCAGGGCCGAGGTGACACGCCCACAAGCCACGCTTTTTGACCTGCTCTTGCAGCGTGGGGACGATTTTTTTATGCCGCGGGTTGTGGATATCGTACGGATTACCCAAGACATGATCTAAGGGCTCCACCTCTTCGCGCACAAAGTTTGTAATCCAATCTAACTCTTTTTGAAATTCCGGATCGGTTTCAAAATCCCAGCCCATACTGTTCTCCTTTTTGGTGGTGTGCTTCTGATGCGAGCAGCCAAATTAATCTGGCGCGGCTAGTGTGTCGATGTCCCCTGCGGTCTACCAGGGGAACGCAGCGTTTGCAGCGTGTCGCCGAATGTAAGCTGCTGTCCCTGCCAGGTGCCAAATTGAGATTGATTGCCCAGGCTCGTGCCCAGTTGCTGCAACGATACACCAAGTTGTATTTGGGTCGTTTCCCAAGAGCTTAGGACGGCTGTCCAATTATCCGGGGAAGCATGCAATGCGGTCGCCAGGTCGGCAGCATTGGCCACTGCCTGAGCCGTGCTGGCGGCGGCATGCGGACGGGGCAGGAAAGCCGCATCGCCGAGCAGACAGACGCGATCAAAGACCATATGCTGCGTTGCGAACTCATACACCGGTTGCAGAAACGGCTCTTGGGTTGCGAAAACGAGCTGCTGAGCAACCGCAGGAAACAGGTCTGCAGCGATGTCCCATTGGTCTTGCACGAGTTTCTCTTGAACCATGCCTGGTGGAACCAAATAGTCGCGCGCACTTCCGGTGTGGTCTGTTAACAATTCTTGGAGTTTTTCGCCTTCCGGGACGTTCCAATACCATACCCAGTTGAGATAGCGGCTGCCTGTTTCTGTAGCGCCGTCCGGGCCTGGTACGAGATAACATAGAAAATGGCTGCTCGGCATTTGGAAGAAGGTGAATTTGTCGGCAAAAATGTTGCGGACGGATGCTGATACTGCGGCTTCTCGCACGACTCCACGCCAGGCAATATAACCAACATACCGTGGTCGCTGGTCCGGGAGTAATTGGCTACGGCAGGTGGAATTTGTGCCGTCTGCGCCTATGAGTAAATCTGCCTGCGCAACCGAGCCGTTGGTGAATCGAGCGCTGACACCGTGGGCGTCTTGTTTGAAATCTACAAGTTGGCGGTCCAAATGATAATGCTCGCTGGGTAAGGCATGCAAGAATTGGCGATACAGGGTGTTCCACGAGGTCATGAACTGCGCGCGTGGTTCTACTCTGAGGACATGTCCTTCTCGGTCGAGAAATTGACGCGCCTCAGACAGGACACTTATGGTTTCCTGATGCGGAAGGGCCTGGCTTTTCAAGAAGTCTAAGAGTTCAGGCTGCATAACCAGACCGGCGCCTCGATCTTTGAGTTCGCTTGCTGAGCGTTCAAAGACCTCCACATCCCAGCCGATGCGGCGCAGTGCGATAGCGGTTGATAAGCCGCCCAAAGAACCGCCAATGATGAGGGCACGAGGGGATGCTGTCATGTATGCTCCTCTATAGTCCTCTGAGCCCATATTTTGAACTCCCCAGTATACCGCGGCGGAAGTTCTTCCCTCGTTATCCGAAAAGAAGCTCCCTCGATCTGTCATTCCCGCCTCCCCCCTGTCATTCCCAACTTGATTGGGAATCCAGTGCATCGCCGGGGGATGGATTCCTGCCTACGCAGGAATGACAGCAAGCGGAACCGGAGAGACAACCAGCGCTAGCGGAGAACCTTCCGAACAAACTCCAGCATTGCTGCGAGTGTCTTCTCTTCCTGGTCCTTATGCGGGGAATGACCGCAATCTGCTAACAGCAGGCTTGCTGTGCCAGCTCCGGCTTGGCAGGTGAGA
>CAUZQN010000341.1:0-4305 GCA_963581605.1 uncultured Binatia bacterium (SeqCode) | reverse complement strand
GACAGCCGCGACAGTTCCGCCCTGGAGTTGATAGCCGGCCTGCCGTAAATCCGGCACATGTGTCGAAAAATCGAGCTGACCGGACCGGTTGAGCGAGTCCTGTAATTGCTGAACTGCATTGGTCGTATACGTGAGGGCTATGGCCCTCCGTTACTGCGGAGTAATATGACGTTGCAGTTGACAGGAGACGCGAGGAAGAGCGCGATCAGCACCAGACAGGTGGCCAAGGCGGTTCCCCAAGCCAGACGTGGCAGACGAGGTCGAACCGGAGGATATGCAAACCCGGCTCGTATACGCTCCCAAAAGGCTGGCTGTGACTCGGTTTCTGCAGCCAGAGCGTTTCGAAGCCGCTGCTCGACCGCCTCGGGAACAGGTACAATAAGGTTATGCGCAGTAAAAGCGGACCGGAATTGCTGCGCGTGGGAAAACAACCGGCTGCACATCGTACACGACGCGAGATGACGATCCGCTTCGTTGCGTTCATCAGACGCTAGACACCCATCAACATGGGCAGCGTCCAGCTCTCGATACGTCTCGCAGTTCATAATCACCGCAGTGGTAGTGTTGTTCTTTTTCGCAGGCAGTTGCAGATATCCTGATTATACATTGATATAGATAAACACGCCTATACACGTGTACTGCTATGAATACTCAACAGCTCTAGGCAGTGAGAAAGTTCCTCAAATGGTCGGCAGGCTCAGAAAATCAGTAAGATTTGGCCTCTTCGCGCAGCTACTTCTTATCATGCTGCTGACTCACAGCGGCTGCGTGCCAACCGGCTGCACCCCCAACGGACATACCGGCCAAGAAGACACAGCCTACACGTCCGCTCGGAACACAATGGTGACACAACAGATCAAAAAGCGGGGTATTCGGGATGAACGGGTCTTACACGCGCTTACCCAAGTTCCCCGCCATCTGTTTGTTCCCCCTGCGTACAAAGATCGAGCCTACCAAGATGAGCCGCTGTCGATTGGGCAGGGCCAAACTATCTCCCAGCCGTATATTGTCGCCTTGATGAGTGAGCGTTTACTCTTGACCGGAACAGAAAAGGTGCTGGAAATCGGCACGGGATCAGGCTATCAGGCGGCGGTTCTCAGCCATCTCGCCCAGCAGGTCTACTCGATTGAGATTCTGCCTCAGCTTATGGACACGGCTCGCCAGCGGCTTCAACAATTAGGTTATACCAACGTTACAGTTATTCTGGGAGACGGAAATCTCGGCTGGGAACAAGAAAGCCCGTATGACGCCATCATCGTCACCGCCGCCGCCCGGCATATCCCGCCTACACTCATACAACAATTGGCCGAAGGCGGACGCATGGTCCTCCCCGTTGAGCGCAACGGACAGCAACATCTACTCAGACTACGTAAACGTAACGGACAGATTATTGAGGAAGAGCTGGGACTCGTCCGGTTTGTACCGCTGGTGGGGGGAGATTCGTAGAGAAAGCGTCCCGCACTCTGGAGCGCGAGGTCGCACTCCAGAGCACACGTAAGTAGCCGCTCGTTATTTATTCTTGCCTCCACCACGCACGAGCAGTTGGGCATGCACGTGGGCAGGATGAAGCTGGCACTTCACCTCAAACAAACCTGCTTTATCAGCAGTGAATTCGACCGTCTTGGACTCCCCACTATTGACCACTTCTTCGACTCCGAAGGCTGGAATAGAAAAACCGTGGTTAGGTGGGTCGCCGGGAATCTTATTAATGATCTTGATTTGGACTTTCTCACCTTTCTCGACAATCAGCATGGACGGCACAAACATTTTTGAGCCTTCATACAGCACGTTCACTACGGTGAATTTTCGAACTGCTAGCCCCCCAACTGCTGCGGATTGTAGCACATCTGCCACAGCTTTCGTCGCCGATTCCGTCATCTGGTCAGCCACCGTCTTGGTGGCTGAATCCTTCACGGCATCCATCATAGATCCGACCTGTGCATCGGCCTGTCCCGCAAAGCCACTGGCACTCAAAACCATCGCAACAAACATACTTCCTATTGTCTTCCAGCATTTCTGGATCATGCCATCCTCCTTCACAGAGATAAGATAATTTTAGTGAGCCACAACCGCCGGTGGATTGCAACTAGACGGCCTTTTCAGCCGGATTTCGAGGGCTGACCCTCCTCTGCTTCCTTGCGCTTCCTTGCTATGATGCGTGATCATGCAGGCACAAGGGACCTTCAAGCTCGTCTCAGATTTCCGGCCGCAGGGCGATCAACCCCAGGCCATCGACCAGCTCACCGCAGGGTTGGAGAAGGGGCTGCAGCAGCAAATTTTGCTTGGCGTTACCGGTTCCGGCAAGACGTTCTCCATGGCCCACGTCATTGCCCGCGTGAACCGGCCAGCCTTGATTATGGCACCCAATAAAACGCTGGCAGCCCAGCTCTACAGCGAATTCAAGGATCTCTTTCCTGAAAACGCGGTCCGCTATTTTGTCAGCTATTACGACTACTACCAACCCGAAGCGTATGTCCCGCAGAGCGATACTTTTGTGGAAAAAGACGCTTCGATTAACGAAGAAATCGACAAAATGCGTCACTCCGCGACCAAGGCACTCCTGGAGCGACGTGACACCATCATTGTGGCCAGTGTCTCGTGCATCTATGGGCTGGGCTCACCCGAGTCGTATTTCGACCTGATACTTTTTATAGAAGAGAACAGCCAGGTTGATCGAGACGCGCTGTTGCGCAAACTGGTCGATATCCAATATCAACGCAACGACTTCGATTTTCATCGCGGGACATTTCGGGTGCGGGGCGATGTGGTCGAGATCTTTCCTGCCTATGAGGAGAGCAAGGCCGTTCGGATTGAATTCTTTGGCGATACAGTCGATGCCATCACCGAGATCGATCCACTCCGGGGCAAGGTTGTGCGCCGGCTCGAGAAGATTACCATCTATCCGGCGAGTCACTATGTCACCACATCGGGCCGCGTGAAGCGGGCCATTGTCACGATACAAGAAGAGCTGGAAGAACGGCTCAAGGAACTCCAGCAGTCAGACAGGCTATTGGAAAGCCAGCGCTTAGAGCAACGCACCCGGTACGATCTGGCGCTGCTAAAAGAAATGGGCTTCTGCCCGGGCATTGAGAACTATTCGCGTCATCTAGATGGCAGGAATCCCGGAGAACCGCCGCATACCCTGATCAATTATTTTCCTAAAGACTATCTGCTCTTTATTGATGAAAGCCATGTCACCGTCCCCCAGATTGGCGGTATGTACCGCGGCGACCGCTCTCGCAAGACAACGCTGGTTGAGTATGGATTTCGGCTGCCGTCCGCTCTGGATAACCGCCCACTCAGCTTTCATGAATTTGAGGAACGCGCCGGCCAGACCGTATATGTGTCAGCCACACCTGGCGATTATGAACGCGAACACAGTCAAGGCCCCGTTGTCGAACAGATTATTCGTCCGACCGGATTGCTTGATCCTCAGATCGCTGTGCGGCCGGCCGGAGCACAGGTGGATGACCTGCTGGAAGAAATTCGCCTTCGGGTTGAAAAAGGTGAGCGCGTGCTCGTCACCACATTGACCAAACGGTTGGCTGAAGACTTAACCGACTACTACCAGGACATTGGCATTCGGGTTCGATATCTGCACTCAGATATCGACACCCTAGAGAGAGTGGAGATCATTCGCGCCCTGCGGCAAGGCAAATTCGATGTCTTAGTTGGGATTAACCTACTCCGGGAGGGACTCGATATTCCCGAGGTTTCTCTTGTCGCCATTCTGGATGCTGATAAGGAAGGCTATTTGCGCTCCGAGCGTTCACTTATCCAAACCATAGGCCGAGCGTCTCGGAATGTGAACGGGACTGTCCTACTGTATGGGGATAAGATCACTCACTCTATGCAGCGTGCCATCGACGAAACCCTGCGGCGGCGGCGTATCCAAGCCAAGTACAATAAGAAGCACGACATCACGCCCGAAACCATCCGTAAAAGCCTGTCTTCACCCTTGGTGAAAGTGTATGAAGCCGACTATACCACTGTGCCCATCGTTTCCGAAGACAGCGGAGATTATATTGCAACTCGAGACCTGCCTCAGCTGATTGAACAGACACGGAGAGAAATGAAAGCAGCGGCTGCTGCGCTGGAATTTGAGCAAGCGGCTGAACTGCGAGATCGTGTACAAGATTTAGAACGGCGTGCACTCGGACTCCTGGGCGAAGCAGCCGTTCAGCCTCCAGCAGACGCTCCGGCATCTGCCGCCCGGAAACCAACGACACAAGGCCGCAAGAAAAAATCGTCCTCGCGGAACTCGGGCAAAGCCCTGGCCCGAGGCCGCCGTGCCCGTTGGCAACG